>NZ_JBSGET010000050.1:0-49415 GCF_053603035.1 Kitasatospora sp. NPDC004272
CGGCCGCGGCGGTGGCCCGGCGGCGCGGGCGCTCGGCCCGGGCGGTGGCGGCCGCGGTCTCGGCGGCGGCCTGCACCGGGATCTCGATCTGCGCCTGCGGCTGCGGCTCGGTGGCCGCGGCGGTGCGGGTGCGGCGGGCGGCCCGCGGCGGGGCCGCTTCGCCCTGCTCCTCGGCCGGGGCGGCCTCGGCGGCGGGCGCGGCGGTCTTGGCGGCCTTCTTGGCGGCCGGGGCGGCGGAGCCGGAGGCGCCCGCGAGCAGCGGGTCACCGCCGCTCTTCTCCTTGATGGCCTCGATCAGCTGGCTCTTGCGCAGCCGCCCGGTGCCGCTGATCCCGAGGGACGAGGCGAGCTTCTGGAGCTCGGCCAGCACCAGGCCGTCCAGGCCGGCGGCAGCGGTACGACGGCGTCGCGCCGGAGCCGCAGGGGCTGCCGCGTCCGACGCCTCGGCGTCCGGGCGCGCGCCCATCAGATCGGTGGTGTCGCTCACTAAGGGTCCTTCCCTGGAGCGGACGTCGGCCTGTCTGGCACGGCGACCGGTTGTGCTGTCCTGTCCAGCGGCTCTTTGCGCCGGCCAGGGGCTGGATTCCCGCGGAAGGCTGGTCCTTCCGGGGAGCTGCGAAGTGCGGTGCACTGTGGTGCGAAGCGGCGCGGACGGCCGGGTTCTGCTGCCGACCTCGCTGCGCCTGTTGATGCCCGGGCCCCCGTCGCGCGGCGGCACTGCGGGCCCCGCCCGGCCGAGCCTCAGTGCGGAGGCTGGAGGTGGGGGTCCGGTGCCGTCACGGCTTCGGGATGGGCCCCACTTGCGCAGGCAGGCTGCGTACGCGGTGTGGCGAGCTCCCGGAGAATCGTGCTCCCGAGCTTCCGGCCCCCGTGCGGACGGGGGAACGGGATCGGGATGCGTCGCACCGGCGCCCGGAGGGCACCTGGTGCAGCAATGAGGTTAACACTACCTACCCCCTGACACATTCCCCAGCCCTTTGCTTGTCAATCGTGTCCGTCTCACATGTCGAGCGGCAGGACGGTGGCGCCGGTGCGGTCCAGCTCCAGCCGGTGCGCCGCGAACTGCGCCCCCGCGCTGTTGAGCACCTTGCCGACGTGGGCCTCGTCGGTGAGCGCGAGCACGGTCGGTCCGGCGCCCGAGATGACGGCGGGGACGCCCTCGGCGCGCAGGGCGGCGACCAGGGCGGCGCTGTCCGGCATCGCGGAGGCCCGGTAGTCCTGGTGCAGGCGGTCCTCGGTGGCGGTGAGCAGCAGCTCCGGGCTGCGGGTGAGCGCCTCGACCAGCAGGGCGGCCCGGCCCGCGTTGAGCGCGGCGTCGGAGAGCGGCACGGTCTTGGGGAGCAGGCCGCGGGCGGTCTCGGTGAGCACCTCGGTGGAGGGGATGAACACGACCGGCACGACCCGGTCGGAGGGGTCCAGCGTGATGGTGCGGGCGCCGCCGTCCTCGGTCCAGGCGACGGTGAAGTTGCCGCGCAGGCAGGCCGCGACGTTGTCGGGGTGGCCCTCCAGCTCGGAGGCGAGGGCCAGCAGCGCGTCGTCGCCGAGCGCGGAGGCACCGCCGATGGTGACGGCGCGGGCGGCGACGATGCCGGCGCAGATCGCGGCGGACGAGGAGCCCAGGCCGCGGCCGTGCGGTATCCGGTTGGCGCAGACCACTTCGAGGCCGCGGGGCTGGCCGCCGAGCCGGTCGAAGGCGGCGCGCATCGAACGGACCACCAGGTGGCGCTCGTCGCGGGCGAGGTTCTCGGCGCCCTCACCGGCGATGTCCACGGTCAGACCGGAGTCGGCGACCCGGACCACCACGTCGTCGTAGAGACCCAGGGCGAGGCCGAAGGCGTCGAAGCCGGGGCCGAGGTTGGCGCTGGTCGCGGGGACGCGGACCCGGACGGCGGCGGCGCGGAACGCGGGACCGGCCATGCGGTGGACACACTCCTGAGAAAGTGGGGGGAGCCAGGCCCGGACGACGCGGACGACGGGGGCGGCGGTGGTTCTGGCGGCGGGGTCTCGAAAGGGGGCGCGCAGCATGGCGCGGCCCGCCGGGGTCAAGCGTATCGAAGAGAGGTTCCGGAGCGGTACACCCTGCTCGGCTCGGATCTTCCGTGTTGCCCCAAGCAGCGCGAAAGCGCCGGTGGGGTGACCGGAAAACGGCGGCGAGCGGCCGGCCCGGAAGGGGCCGGCCGCTCGCCGGGTTGACGCCCGGTCAGTGGCGTCGGTGACGTCAGTCGAGCAGGCCCAGGCGGCGGGCGGCCGTCTCCGGGTCGATCGGGACGA
The DNA here is from genome assembly GCF_053603035.1 of Kitasatospora sp. NPDC004272. Lineage (NCBI taxonomy): Bacteria > Bacillati > Actinomycetota > Actinomycetes > Kitasatosporales > Streptomycetaceae > Kitasatospora > Kitasatospora sp. NPDC004272. Next base: position 2,272 of record NZ_JBSGET010000050.1, read on the forward strand.
CCTGCGGCTGCGGGGCCCCGGCCACCGCCCAGTCCGGGTCCTTGAGGCCGTTGCCGGTGACGGTGCAGACGATCCGCTGGCCGGGGTCGACCAGTCCGGCCTCGGCCTTGGCCAGCAGGCCGGCCACCGAGGCGGCGGAGGCGGGCTCGACGAAGACGCCCTCCTGCGCGGCCAGCAGGCGGTAGGCGGCCAGGATCTGGCGGTCCGTCACCTTGTCGATCAGGCCGCCGGAGTCGTCCCGGGCGGCCAGCGCGTAGTCCCAGGAGGCCGGGTTGCCGATCCGGATCGCGGTGGCGATGGTCTGCGGCTTGAGCACCGGGGCGCCGTCCACGATCGGGGCCGAGCCGGACGCCTGGAAGCCCCACATCCGCGGGGTGCGGGTGGCCAGGCCGGGAAGGGTGCGACGCGAAGCGTCTCCGTCAAGGGTGGTGGCGGGCGACGGGCGGGAGTACTCGCGGTAGCCCTTCCAGTAGGCGGTGATGTTGCCCGCGTTGCCGACCGGCAGGACGTGGATGTCCGGGGCGTCGCCGAGCATGTCGACGATCTCGAAGGCGGCGGTCTTCTGGCCCTCGATGCGCACCGGGTTGACCGAGTTGACCAGGGCGACCGGGTACTTCTCGGAGAGCTCGCGGGCCAGCGTCAGGCAGTCGTCGAAGTTGCCGTCGACCTGCAGGATCTTGGCGCCGTGCACCAGCGCCTGGCCCATCTTGCCCAGGGCGATCTTGCCCTGCGGGACGAGCACCGCGGAGACCATGCCGGCCCGCACCGCGTAGGCGGCGGCGGAGGCGGAGGTGTTGCCGGTGGACGCGCAGATGACGGCCTGGGCGCCGTCCTCCTTGGCCTTGGAGATGGCCATGGTCATCCCGCGGTCCTTGAAGGAGCCCGTCGGGTTGGCGCCCTCGACCTTGAGGTAGACGTCGCAGCCGGTGCGCTCGGAGAGCACCTGGGCGGGGACGAGCGGCGTGCCGCCCTCCAGCAGGGTCACCACGGGGGTGGAGTCGGAGACCGGGAGGCGGTCGCGGTACTCCTCGATGAGGCCGCGCCACTGGTGGGTGTGGCTGCCTCGGGCGGTGCTTTCGGCAATGGCGTTCATACCGGTTTTCCTTATTCCCCTTCGACCCGCATGATGCTGGCCACGTCGCGCACGCTGTCCAGTGCGCGGAGCTTGTCGACCGTCGCCGACAGGGCGGCGTCGGTGGCGCGGTGGGTGACCACCACGAGCGCGGCGTCGCCGTCCCGGCCCTGCTGGCGCACGGTGTCGATGGAGACGCCGTGGTCGGCGAAGACCGAGGCGACCTGGGCGAGCACGCCCGCGCGGTCGTCCACGTCCAGGCTGACGTGGTAGCGGGTGACCACCTCGTCCATCGGCTTGGCGGGCAGCGCGGCGTAGACCGAGTCGCCGGGGCCGGTGGAGCCGGTCAGCTTGTTGCGACAGACCGCGACCAGGTCGCCGAGGACCGCGGAGGCGGTCGGCGAGCCGCCCGCGCCGGGGCCGTAGAACATCAGCCGGCCGGCCGCCTCGGCCTCCACGAAGACCGCGTTGTACGCCTCGCGGACCGAGGCCAGCGGGTGGCTGAGCGGGATCATCGCCGGGTGGACCCGGGCGGTGACCGAGGCGCCGTCGGCGGCCCGCTCGCAGATCGCCAGCAGCTTGACCACGCAGCCCATCTGCTTGGCGGAGGCGATGTCGGCGGCGGTGACCTCGGTGATGCCCTCGCGGTAGACGTCCGCGGCGGTGACCTTGGTGTGGAAGGCGATCCCGGCCAGGATGGCGGCCTTGGCGGCGGCGTCGAAGCCCTCCACGTCGGCGGTCGGGTCGGCCTCGGCGTAGCCCAGCGCGGTGGCCTCCTCCAGCGCCTCGGAGTACCCGGCGCCGGTGGAGTCCATCTTGTCCAGGATGAAGTTGGTGGTGCCGTTGACGATGCCCAGCACCCGGTTCACCTTGTCGCCGGCCAGCGACTCGCGCAGCGGGCGCAGCAGCGGGATCGCCCCGGCCACGGCGGCCTCGTAGTAGAGGTCGACGCCGGCCGCGGCGGCCGCGGCGTGCAGTTCGGCGCCGTCCTTGGCGAGCAGCGCCTTGTTCGCGGAGACGACCGAGGCGCCGCTCTCGAAGGCTTTCAGGATCAGCGACTTGGACGGCTCGATGCCGCCCACGACCTCGACCACCACATCGATGTCGCCGCGGCCGACCAGGGCCTCGGCGTCGGTGGTGAGCAGGTGCTCGGGGACGCCGGGGCGGGGGCGGCCGGCCCGTCGGACCGCGATGCCCGCGAGCTCGACCGGGGCACCGATGCGGGCGGCGAGGTCGTCGGCCGTCGTCGTCATGATGCGCGCCACCTCGGAGCCCACCACACCACAGCCCAGCAACGCCACCTTCAGCGGGCGCGTACGCATCATCCGACTCCGCTCTGCATTCTTCGGTCCCCGTCGGGGCGCTCCGTCGTCCCCGGGGGCATGTCTGTTCACACCAGTCTCCGGGACTTTCCGCACAGATCTACGGCTGGTCCACGTTCTGAGACGAAAATTTCGTCAGCCGACATCCAGCCGCAGGAGATCCTCCTCCGTCTCGCGGCGGACGATCACCCGGGCCGCGCCGTCGGCGACGGCCAGCACCGGGGGCTTGAGGGCGTGGTTGTAGTTGCTCGCCATCGAGCGGCAGTAGGCGCCGGTCGCGGGCACCGCGATCAGGTCGCCGGGGGCCAGGTCGGCGGGCAGGAAGGCGTCCTTGACCACGATGTCGCCGGACTCGCAGTGCTTGCCGACCACCCGGACCAGCATCGGCTCGGCGTCGCTGGTGCGGGAGGCCAGCGCCACCGAGTAGGCGGCGTCGTACAGCGCGGTGCGGATGTTGTCGGACATGCCGCCGTCCACGCTGACGTAGGTGCGCAGGCCCTCCAGCGGCTTGACCGTGCCGACCTCGTACAGCGTGAACGCGGTGGGGCCGACGATCGCCCGGCCGGGCTCGACGCTGATCCGGGGGACCGTCAACCCGGCCGCGGCGCACTCCCGTCGGACGATCTCGCCGAGCGCGGCGGCGATCTCGGCGGGCTCGCGCGGGTCGTCCTCGGCGGTGTAGGCGATGCCGAGCCCGCCGCCCAGGTCGACCTCCGGCAGCTGGACGCCGTGCTCGTCGCGGACCTCGGCGAGCAGGCCGACCACCCGGCGGGCGGCGACCTCGAAACCGGCGAAGTCGAAGATCTGCGAGCCGATGTGCGAGTGGATGCCGCGCAGTTCCAGGGCGGGCTCGGCCAGCACCCGGCGGACCGCCTCGGCGGCCAGGCCGCCGGACAGCGAGAGGCCGAACTTCTGGTCCTCGTGCGCGGTGGCGATGAACTCGTGGGTGTGCGCCTCGACGCCGACGGTGATCCGGATCAGCACCGGCTGCCGGACGCCCTGCGCCCCGGCGATCTCGGCCAGCCGCTCGATCTCCTGGAAGGAGTCCACCACGACGTGGCCGACGCCGGCCTTCACGGCCTGCTCCAGCTCGCGCACCGACTTGTTGTTGCCGTGCAGCGCGATCCGCCCGCCCGGCATCCCGGCCGCCAGCGCGACGTGCAGCTCGCCCGAGGAGCACACGTCGACGTTCAGGCCCTCCTCGTGCAGCCAGCGCACCACGGCCTTGGACAGGAACGCCTTGCCCGCGTAGTACACGTCGGCGTCCGTGCCGAAGGCGTCCCGCCAGGCCCGGGCCCGGGCCCGGAAGTCGGCCTCGTCCAGCACGTAGGCGGGGGTGCCGAACTCCTCGGCCAGGGTGCGCACGTCGACGCCGCCGACGGTGAGCGCGCCGTCCGCGCCGCGGGCCACGGTGCGCGCCCACACCTTGGGGTCGAGGGCGTTCAGGTCGGCCGGCGGGGCCTGGTAGTGCCCCTCGGGCAGCACGTCGCCGTGCCGGGGGCCCGCCGGGTGAGCGGATCGACTCATCTTGCTGTCACTTCCTCGACCTATGGCGAGGGGCGGCGACCGGTCCGCCGTGGACCGGTCCGCCGCCCCTTCGCTCCGTACCGTGCGCTGGGGGCTTGGTGCTTACATCCGCTCGGGCGCCGAGACGCCGAGCAGTCGGAGGCCGTTGGCCAGCGTCGTTCGCGTGGCGTCGGCCAGCCAGAGCCGGGCGTGCGTGAGGTCGGTGACCTCCTCGTCGCCCTTCGGCAGGATCTGGCAGTTGTCGTAGAACCGGTGGTAGGCGCGGGCCAGCTGCTCCAGGTAGGTGGCCACGTGGTGCGGCTCGCGCAGCTCGCCGGCCTTGGCCAGCACCCGCGGGAACTCGCCGAGCTGGCCGAGCAGGTCGTTCTCCCACTCGGTGCTGAGCAGCTCCGGGGCGAAGTCCGCGCTGCGGGTGATGCCCTTCTCCGCCGCGTTGCGCTGCACGGAGCACATCCGGGCGTGCGCGTACTGCACGTAGAAGACCGGGTTCTCGGCGGTCTGGCTGGTGACCACGTCGATGTCGATGGTGATGGTGGAGTCGGTGGACTGCCGCACCAGCATGTAGCGGGCGGCGTCCACGCCGATCCAGTCGACCACGTCGTCGATCGTGATGATGTTGCCCGCGCGCTTGGAGAGCCGGACCTCCTTGCCGTCGCGCAGCATCTTCACGAACTGGCCGATCATCACCTCGATGTTGCGGCCCATGTCGTCGCCGGCGCAGGCCGCGATGGCCTTGAGGCGGTTGACGTAGCCGTGGTGGTCGGCGCCGAGCATGTAGACCGAGACCTCCGCGCCGCGGTCCCGCTTGCTCAGGTAGTAGGCGGCGTCGGCGGCGAAGTAGGTGGTCTCGCCGTCGGCCTTGATCAGGACGCGGTCCTTGTCGTCGCCGAAGTCGGTGGTGCGCAGCCAGATCGCGCCGTCCCGGTCGAAGACGTGGCCCTGCTCGCGCAGCCGCTCGATGGCCTGCTCCACCGCGCCGGAGTCGTGCAGCGTCTGCTCGGAGAACCAGGTGTCGAAGTGCACCCCGAACTCGGTCATCGAGCGCTGGATCTCGGCGACCATCAGCTTGAGGCCCTCGGTCCGGAACGCCCGGAGCTGCTCGTCCTCGGGCAGCTCCAGCACGCCGGGCAGGCCCTCGGTGACGGCCTTGGCGATGTCGGTGATGTACTCGCCGACGTAGCCGTCCTCGGGGACGGGCTGCCCGTTGGCGGCGGCCTTGAGCGACTTGGCGAACTTGGTGATCTGCACGCCGGCGTCGTTCAGGTAGTACTCGGTCGACACCTCGGCGCCGGTCGCCTTGAGCACCCGGGCCAGCGAGTCGCCGACGGCGGCCCAGCGGACGCCGCCGATGTGGATCGGGCCGGTCGGGTTCGCCGAGACGAACTCCAGGTTGATCTTCAGGCCCTTGAGCGCCTCGTTGCGGCCGTACGCCTCGCCCGCCTCGACGATGGTGCGCGCCAACTCGCCCTGGGTGGCGGCGTCCAGCGTGATGTTCAGGAAGCCCGGACCGGCGATGTCGACCTTCGCGACGCCGGTGATCCCTCGCAGACGCCCGGCCAGGATCTCCGCGACGGCTCGCGGCGGCTTGCCGGCCGGCTTCGCGAGCTGGAGGGCCACGTTGGTGGCGTAGTCGCCGTGGTCCCTGTTCTTGGGCCGCTCGACCGTCACGTGCGCGGGCACGTCGACGGTCAGCTCGCCCGCCTCGATGGCGGTGCTGACGGCGGCCTGGACTGCCTGGGAGAGTTCTGCGGGTGTCACGGTGCCCAGCCTAGGCGAGACGGGGGACCCGGCCGCCACTCGGTTTGCCCGCCGCGGCGCGCGTCGCGGCTCCGGACGTGCTTCGTGTCGTCGGACGCCGCTGCTGGCGGGCACATCTCACGGGCGCGGCTCGTCCGGCCGGACGAGTTCCTGCCGCCGTTCGCTCTGAGCTGAATCGTGCGGGTCCGGCCCGCCGGACGGCACCGGGCTGCCGAAGTCGTAGGCGAAGCGCCGCTCCGCCGAGGCCGCCGCCCGCAGCCGCCGCACCAGCGCGACCAGCTCCGCCGGGTCGAAGGGCTTGGCCAGGTAGCCGTCCACCCCCACCGACTCGCCGCGCTCCAGGTCGGCCGGCGTGCAGGCGCTCACGATCGCGATCGGCAGGTGCGCGGTGTCCCGCGAGGCGCGCAGCCGGGCCGCCGTCCGCAGGCCGTCCAGCCGGGGCATCACCACGTCCAGGGTGACCACGTCCGGCGCGACCCGGCGGACCACCTCCAGGCACTCGGCACCGTCGGCGGCGGTCACCACCTCGAAGCCCTCCAGCTCCAGGTTGACCCTGATCAGTTGGCGGATCACCTCGCTGTCGTCCACCACGAGGACCCGCCCCGACGTCGCCGCCACCTCACCGAGGGTAGCCGCGCCCCGCCCCCCGCGTCCGGCCTTTCGGCTCCTTGCCGGCCGCCTGCTGACGGGCCGTCGGGCGGCGCCCGACCGGGCCGGGCGAACCCGTGCACGGACCACGGAGTTTCCCTGGTAGTGTTTTCCCCGTCAGGCCGGGCAGCACCGCGAGGTTAGCCCAGGCCCCCGTAGCTCAGGGGATAGAGCACCGCCCTCCGGAGGCGGGTGCGTAGGTTCGAATCCTACCGGGGGCACAAGCGCAACAGAGGCTCGGATCCACGGGATCCGGGCCTTCTCCGCGTTCGGGGCACTGTCAGCGGCGGCCGCTACGGTCCGGGCATGACGATCAGACCTTCCAGCGCTTGGCGCGAGGACGTGGCGGCGGAGGCCCGCGAGGTGGCGGCGGGGCTTCGGGAACCCGGGGAGGCTTTCCTGGCGGAGCTCTTCCCGGAGGCGCTGCTGACCGCCACGGACACCGTCCTCCAGGAGTTCGAGACCGACGTGCGCGCGCTGGCGGGGCCGTCCGACGAGCAGGTCATGGCGGTGGTCGAGCGGGTGGTGCTCGCGCTGAACGCCGTCAACGAGTCGTTCGACGGGGCCGGCTACGAGACCGACGAGCGGGAGCAGCTCTGCGAGTACGTCGACCGGGTGCTGACGCACGGCGGCGTCGACGTCCCGGCGCTCGCGGGGCGCCTCGGCATCGGCCGCTACGAGATCACGGACGAGTGGCGCGACTGGTGACGGCCGCCGACGGGGCGTGACGGGACCCGGGCCCGCCGGGGTGTGGCAGGGTACCCGGGTGATGATCTCTCCCGAACAGGTCCGGCTGGTCTCCGGGGCGTCCGCGCCGATCCTGCTGCTCGGCGGCGCCCCCGTGCACGGCGGCCTGCCGGTGCTGCGCGTCACGGACGGCTCGGTGCCCGGGCTGGACGGCTGGTCGGTGTTCGCCCGGCTGACCATGTGCGTGCTGGACGGCCCCGGCGACGAGGGCTGCGTCTTCCCCACCCTGGGCGGCTCCTTCGACACCGACGGCGTCGCCCGCTGGTGCGAGGAGGTCGAACGGGCCGGCGGAGCGCTGGTCGTCTCCCTCCCCGAGCCCGCCGGCCTGACCGGACCGCTCGACTGGCCGGTCCTCCTCGACGGCGGCTCGCACGGCGGCTTCGCCCCCGCGATGGGCTGACCGCCCGGCCGGCGGGAGGCGAAATCAGGGGCTCGGGGAACGGCGAGTCCGTGCTGCTGACGGCCGGAGCCCATCGGAGGTCCGTGCTGCTGCGTGTGGTGAACAGAACCTGAAGCAGATGCGCTGGGCGGCAGTGAACCCGCAGCAGCCGCGGACTCGCCGTTCCCCGAGCCCCTGAATGCGCACCCCTGAATGCGCGCCCCTGACGGGGCTCTCAGCTGGCCTCGGCGAGGAGTTCGGCGATGGTGTGGTCGAAGGCGGCGCTGTAGGAGGTGTCGGCGGTGTCGCCGCCCTGCTGGTAGCCGCCGATGACGCCGATGACCTCTCCGGTGTCGGTGTCGACGAAGGGGCCGCCGCTGGTGCCGCCGGGGAAGGCGGGGCAGTCGATCCGGCGCTGGTAGGTGTCCTGGCGGGTGGTGGTGTTGGTGCAGAGGATGGGGAGTTCGGTGCTGGCGGGGTAGCCGTAGAGGCGGACCCGGGCGGTCCAGGGGGCGTCGGTGCCGAGGGGGTTGCCGCCGACGGCGTCCTCGATCTGGCGGCCGTCGTTGGGGGCGACGGCGAGGATCGCGAAGTCCTCGTCGGGGTCGCCGCCGTTGCGCCAGCCGTCGGCGGTGTAGACCTTGGTGACCCGCCAACTGCCGTACGGGGCACGGCCGTCGCGGTAGCCGGGGGCGAAGGTGGTGCCGTTCGCGCCGGAGAGGCAGTGCGCGGCGGTGAGGATCAGGTTGCGGCCGGGGCTGTCGATGACGCTGGCGGTGCAGAAGTGGTTGCCGGGGGTGGCCTGGCCGGAGAACAGGGCGCCGACCCGGCGGGACTCGGCGTCGTCGGGGGCGGTGGTGGTGACGCCGGGCCGGTCGTCCGGCGGGGCGCTGGGCGGGGCCTGCAGGGTGGGACCGGCGGCGCGGCCGGCCTGCGCCACCGCGTCGGGGGCGTCGGCCGGGGGCGCCGCGGAGGGCGTGGGCGTGGGCGTGGACGCGGCGGTGGGAGGGCCGGTGGGAGAGGCGAGGGTGGTCAGGGCGACGCTGTCGGTGCTGGGCCGCCGCGGGGCGTGCAGGTGGACGGTGAGCAGCCCGGCCGCCGTTATCGCGCCGACGACGCCGACCGCGAGGACGGAGGTGAGGGCGGCCTGCCGCAGCGCGCGGCGTCCGTCCGGCCTGGTGTGTCGTTCCATCCGCTGCCCCGCTCCCGCCGTTCCTGGTCCTGGTGGCGCCCGCGCCGGGGTTCCGGCGCGGGCACCTGTCGCTCCCCGCCTGCCCCAATATCCGCCGTCCAACTGGGAAAGCCGTCAGGTCCGCCTGGGAGGCTCGTGAGATTTCCGGCGGCGTGCAGCGGGTCGCACGGGCGGGGGCGGGCGGCCGGGTCCGGCGCCCAACCGCCCGGGGTGTCAGACCGTGGCGCGGGCCTCGGCGGCGGCGTCCTTGCCCCGGGCCTCGCCGGGGGCCGGGCGGTGGTTGATCATCAGGAAGGCGACCAGTGCGGCGCCCAGCAGGATGGCCATCGCGACGGTGGTGGCGACGGCGTAACCGTGCACCGCGCCGTTGGCCTGCACCAGCGGGTCGGTGGGGTTGCGGGCGGCCAGGTAGGTGGCGGTGACGCTGGCGGCGATGGTGTTGAGCAGGGCGGTGCCGATCGAGCCGCCGACCTGCTGGGCGCTGTTGATGATGGCGGAGGCGGCGCCGGTCTCCTCGGGGGCGACGTTCAGGGTGGCCAGGCTCATGGTGGGCATGAAGACCAGGCCCATGCCGAAGCCGAGCAGCAGTTCGGCGGGCAGCACCATGGTGGCGTAGGGGCTGTCCACCTTGATCTGGGTGAGCCAGGCCATGCCGGCGGCGCCGAGCAGCAGGCCGGGGACGACCAGGTTCCGGGTGGGGATCCGGGTCATCAGCCGGGAGGCGATGCCGGCCGCGCTGATCACGATGGCGGCGGTCATCGGCAGGAAGGAGACGCCGGCCTTGATCGGCGAGTAGCCCTTGATCACCTGCAGGTAGTAGGTGAGGAAGAGGAACAGGCCGAACATGCCGATCACGGCGAGCCCGACCGAGAGCGCGCCGCCGGCCCGGTTCCGGTCGCCGATCAGGTGCATCGGCAGCAGGGCGTGCTCGGTGCGCCGTTCGACCAGCGCGAAGACGGCGAGCAGGGCGACGCCGCCGCAGAGCGCGGTGAGCACCAGCCAGTCGTCCCAGCCGCGGGTGACCGCCTCGGAGGTGCCGTACACGATGGCCAGCAGGCCGCCGCAGCCGAGCACCGCGCCGGGCAGGTCGAGCCGGACCCGGCGGGAGCGGTCGACGTGGTCGCGCACCAGCAGGTAGTACGCGGCGATGCCGGTGATGATCGCGATCGGCACGTTGACGTACAGGCACCAGCGCCAGGACAGGTACTCGGTGAGCAGTCCGCCGGTGATCAGGCCGATCGCCGCGCCGCCGCCGGCCAGGGCGCCGAAGATGCCGAAGGCGCTGGCGCGCTCGCGCGGGTCGCGGAAGGTGACGGAGAGCAGGGAGAGCGCGGACGGGGCGAGCAGCGCGCCGAAGGCGCCCTGCAGGGCGCGGGCGGCGAACAGCATGCCGCCGGTGGTGGAGAAGCCGCCGATGCCGGAGGCGAGGGCGAAGCCGAGCAGGCCGACCATGAAGGTCCGCTTGCGGCCGAAGAGGTCGCCGATCCGGCCGCCGAGCAGCAGCAGTCCGCCGAAGGCCAGCGTGTAGGCGGTGATCACCCACTGCCGGTTGGCGTCGGAGATGTCGAGCGCCTTCTGCGCGGACGGGAGGGCGATGTTCACGATCGTCGCGTCGAGGACGATCATCAGTTGGGCGATGGCGATGACCGCCAGGGCCCACCAGCGGCGCGGATCCGCGGCAGGAGTGTCGGGGGCTTGCTGGGGTGTCACCGTGGGGCCGCCTTCCGCCGATCGGGAGTGGGGCAGGGCGCGTACGGCGCTCTTCCCAGGGAAACCCCCGGACGGACCGGCGGCAAGGCGAATTGGCCGGTTTGTCAATATTTGGGACGGCGGTCCCGGGTGCCCGGCCGCATCGGCCACCCGGGACGCGGTCCGTCCGGTTACAGCGCGCTCAGCTCGGTGACCAGGTCGTCCAGGCCCAGCGAGCCCTGGGACAGCGCCGCCATGTGCCAGCTCTTGAGGTCGAACTCGCCGCCGCGCGCCTCGGCCGCCGCCCGGGCCGCGGCCCGGCCGCGCAGCCAGGCCCGCTCGCCGAGCTTGTAGCCGATCGCCTGGCCGGGCAGGCCCAGGTAGCGCACCAACTCGCTGTCCAGGAAGTCGGCGGACAGGCCGCAGTAGGCGCCGAAGAACTCGCGGGCCCGCTCGGGGAGCATCGGCTCGCCGGGGGCGAACGGCGAGTCGGCGGGGAAGTCCAGCTCGGCGTGCATGCCGATGTCGACGATCACCCGCAGCGCCCGCATCATCTGGGCGTTCAGGTAGCCGAGGCGGTGGCCCGGGTCGGTCAGGTGGCCCAGCTCGTCCATCAGGCGCTCGGCGTACAGCGCCCAGCCCTCCATGTTGGCGCTGACCCCGCCCAGGGTGACCTGGTAGGTGGAGAGCCGGTCGGCGACGTACGTCCACTGGGCGAGCTGCAGGTGGTGGCCCGGGACGCCCTCGTGGTACCAGGTGGAGACCAGGTCCCACTCGGGGAACGCCTCCCGGCCCAGGGTCGGCAGCCAGGTCCGGCCGGGGCGGGAGAAGTCCAGCGAGGGCTGGGTGTAGTACGGGGCGGCGGCGCTGCCGGGCGGGGCGATCCGCGACTCGACCCGGAGCAGCGGCTCGGCCAGGTCGAAGTGGGTGCCCTGGAGGTCGTCGATCGCCCGGTCCATCAGGCCCTGCAGGTACTCCTGCACCTGCTGCTCGCCGCGGATCGCCGGGCCGTCGGTCTCCAGCCACTTCATGACCTGCATCGGGGTCTCGCCCGGGCGGACCTTCTCCGCCTCGACCCGCATCTGCGCGTCCAGCTCGTGGAACTGCTCCCAGGCCCAGCGGTACGCCTCGTCCAGGTCGAGCTCGGCACCCGTCCAGTACCGCACCCAGCGGGTGTAGCGCTCCCGGCCGACCGCGTCGGGGGTGCCCTGGGCGGCGGGGGCGTACACGTCGCGCATCCAGTCGCGCAGCTCGGCGAGCGCGGCGGTGGCCGCGACGGCGGTGGCGGTCAGCTGCTCGCGCAGGTGCTCGGGGGCCGGGGCGACCAGGTCGCCGAACCAGCCGCCGGGGGTGTCGCCGTCGATCCACTCGCCGAACTGGCCGACCGCCGTCTCCACCTGGCGCGGCGCCGACAGCAGGCCGCGCCGGACGCCCTCCTCCAGGCTCGCCCGGTACTGGGCCATCGCCAGCGGGAAGCGGGCCAGCCGGCGGCCGAGCCGCTGCCAGTCCTCGTCGGTGTCGGTGGGCAGCAGGGTGAACACCTCGCGGGTGTTGTGCACCGGCGAGCCCAGGTTCCGGACGCTGCGGTAGTCCTCGCCCGCGTCGTGCACGGCCAGTTCGGCGGTCAGCCGCTCGCGCAGCAGCCGGGCGCAGCGGCGTTCGGCCTCGTCCTCGACCGGGCCGGACGCCTCCAGCGCGTCCAGGGCCGCCAGGGTGCGGCGGGCCAGTTCGGCGGTGGCTTCGACGCCCTCGGGCGACAGGTCGGTCAGCCGGTCGTCGTCCGGGTTGAGGCCGAGGTAGACCGCGGTCAGCGGGTCGGCGTCGGCGAGGGCGTGGACGTAGGAATCAGCGAGGCGGCGCGGGGTGGGGCCGCTCGGGTGAGGGTCGTTCAGTTCATGAGCCATCCGGCCATTCTGTTGGAGCGGCAGGCGAATTCAACCCCTGTCCGCCCTCGGGATCGTCAGCCCTTGACGGGGGTCGGCCGGCGCACGCTGCGCCACGGGTCCCAGGTGGGCAGGCCCCGGGTGATCGGGTAGAACGCCAGGCCGATCAGCACCGAACAGAAGTGCCCCAGATCGGTGAACGTGTGCGAGGTCAGCAGCGGCACCAGGTAGAAGCCGACCAGCCCGCACCCGTACACCCAGCGCCACGCCCCGGCCAGCCGGTACGTCAGCACGCCCTCCACCCCGGCCAGTGCGTACGACACGCCGACGTCCACCGTGGTCGACATGTTCGACGGCAGCACCTGGTGGTTGACGCCCCAGGCCACCACGCCCTCGCTGACGAAGGTCGCCAGCACGTGCGCGGTCAGCGCGACGGTCAGCCAGCGGCGGGTGCCCAGCCAGCGCTCGGCCGGCACGTGGAAGACGTGGAAGACCACGAAGTAGAACAGGAAGTTCGCCTGCTCGGTCCAGATCAGGCTGGCCAGCAGGGCGTGCACCGGGCGCGAGGTGAGCTGGTCGACGTTGGTGGAACGCTTCTGCAGGAAGTAGTCCAGCGCCGCCGGATCCATCCGGGCCACCACGAAACTGGTGAGCGCCAGCAGCAGCAGCCACACGTACGTCCCCGGCGACCTCCCGATCCACCGCCACACCGCCCGCACCCACCGCACCGGCCGCTCCTCGCCGTCCTCCGCTGGCCCCGGCCCCCAGTCTGCGGCCGCGGACCGGGCCCCGCCCGACGGGAACTCCGCCGGTCGCGGCCGTGCGCAGCGGGTGCGGCGGCCCGCCCGAGGTCTACCCTGGCACCCATGGCAGCGACCCCCTCCCCCGTCGGGGACCCCGTCGACGACCCCACCGCCGCGCAGCGCCCCCGCCGCGCCACCTACCGGAGGCTGCCCGTCCAGCAACGGCGCGAACAACTGATCGCCGTCGCCCTCGAACTGTTCGCCTCCCGCCCGCCCGAGGAGGTCTCCCTGGACGACGTCGCGGAGGCCGCCGGCGCCTCCCGGCCGCTGGTCTACCGCTACTTCGCCGGCGGCAAGCAGCAGTTGTACGAGGCGGCCCTGCGCAGCGCCGCCTCCGAACTCACCACCCGGTTCACCGTCGAAGCCACCGACGGCACCCCTACCCAGCAGCTCGGCGCCGTCCTGCACCGGTACTTCGACTTCGTCGGCGAGCACGCCGCCGGCTACGGCGCGCTGCTGCGCGGCGGCTCGGTCGTCGAGACCGCGCGCACCTCGGCCATCGTCGACGACGTGCGCCGCGCGGCGCTGAGGCGCACCCTGCGGTACCTGGGGGTGCGGGAGGCCGGACCGCGACTGACCCTGCTGGTCCGCTCGTGGATCTCGGTGGTCGAAGCCTCCGCGATCAGCTGGCTCGACGAGGGGCGGCAGATCCCGGCCGACTCGCTGTGCGCCTGGCTGGTCGACCAGTTCGTGGTGATGGCCGCGGCCACCGCCGTCCGCGACGCCCAGACCGCGGAGGTCCTGCACGGCTGGCTGGCGCTGGAGACGGCGGACAGCCCGGCGGGCGTGCTCGTCGCGCGCCTGCGCGCGATGGGGTTGTGAGGAGTCGCGTTCAGGGGCCCGGGGAACGGCGGGTCGATGCTGCTGACGGCCGGAGTCCGTCGAAGGTCCGTGCTGCTGCGTGTCTTGAACGGAACCCGAAGCCGATGCGCGCTCCGGCAGTGCACCTCGCGCAGACCGGGCCTCGCCGTTCCCCGAGCCCCTGACGGTGCTCGTACTAAGCCTGGCCGAGGGTGGTCTCCTGGCGGCCGAGGCCGGTGACTTCGAGGGTGAGCCTGTCGCCCTCGCGGAGGAAGGGGGTGCCGGGGCGGCCGAGGGTGACGCCGGCGGGGGTGCCGGTGATGACGATGTCGCCGGGGTCGAGGCGCATGAAGTGGGTGAGGTAGCGGACGGTTTCGTGCACCGGGAAGATCATCTCGGCGGTGGAGCCGTTCTGGCGGAGTTCGCCGTTGACCCACAGCCGCAGGTCGAGGGCCTGCGGGTCGCCGAGCTCGTCGGGGGTGACCAGCCAGGGGCCGAGCGGGGTGAAGGTCTCGGCGGACTTGCCCTTGTCCCACTGGCCGCCGCGCTCGAACTGGAAGGCGCGCTCGGTGACGTCGTTGGCGGCGGCGTAGCCGGCGATGATCGCGGCGGCGTCGGCCGGGGTGTCGAGGTAGCGGCCGGTGCGGCCGATGACGACGGCGAGTTCGACCTCGTAGTCGGTCTTCAGGCTGCCGCGCGGGACGAGCACCTGGTCGTGGGGGCCGACCAGGGTGTTGACGGGCTTGAGGAAGACCACCGGCTCGGTCGGGATCGCGGCGCCGGCCTCGGCCGCGTGGTCGCGGTAGTTGAGGCCGATGCCGACGATCTTGCCGGGGCGGGCCACCGGCGGGCCGACGCGTTCGCCGGCGAGGTCGGTGACCGGGAGGGTGGCGGGGTCGAGGGCCGCCGGGTCGAACCCGGCGAGGAAGGCGCCGTCGAGGTCGGGGGTGAGCGGGCGGAGGTCGCGGGCGGTGCCGTCGGGGGCGAGCACGACCGGTCGTTCTGCGCCGGCCGGGCCCACGCGGAGGAGCTTCACTGTCCGTCACCACCTGTTCGTCTCGGGAGCGGGTCGTCGCCGCCCCGGGACATCGAGGTATATCAGGGGCGCTCGCCTGCGGAACAGCGGTGCCGCTTCGGCGAATTCCTCCCATTCGGAGGGGGCCGGGCGCAGGCCGAATCATCGGCCCGCACCCTTGACAGCGGCCGCCCGCCGCCGGTCAGGTCTCCCGCCGCCGGTCAGGTCTCGCGCTGCGGCCGGTAGTCGGCCTCCTCGACGCCGAACGTCCAGGCGACGCCGGCCCGGGCGGTGCGGGTGCCGGGCGGGACGCGCAGGTAGTAGGTGCGGTGGGTGCCGTCCGGTTCGGGGGTGGAGTTGACCACCTCGACCATCACCACCGGTTCGTCGTCGGGGAGTTGGATCCGCCACAGGACGCCGGTCTCGTCCTGGTGCAGCGGTTCGGCGCCGGACTCGGCGAGGTAGCGGTCGTAGCCGAAGTGCTCCAGCATGACGCGGCGCAGTTCGGCGTTCTCCTCGGTGCGGATGCGCTCGGGGGTGAGGCCGGAGAGCCGGTCGGGGAAGTCGGCGGGGACGGGCATGCCGCGCCAGGCGTACAGGGCGAAGCCGTCGGCGTAGGCGAGGGCCGGGCCGTCGGCGCGGTCGAGCCGGCCGGCCTCGTCGCGGTGCAGGGCGGCGGGGCGTTCGCTGAGCAGCACGGTGCGCTCGTACGGCCACCACCAGCCGGTCTGGCGGGCGACGCCGGCCAGCGCGGCGAGGGCCGCGTCGCCGGTGCCGGCGGTGTCGAAGGCAGCGAGCCAGGCGGCGTCGTGCTGGCCGGCCACGGCGTCCAGCAGGGCGAGCCGGACCATGCCGCGCCGTTCGGCGGCGGCCTGGCGGAGCGCCAGGTTCTCGGGCTTGCGGGCCTCGCGCCAGTCGTCGATCGGCTCGGGCTCGGGGGCGAAGTGGTCGAGCAGCGCGGTGCGGACGCGTTCGGCGGGCAGGTCGGTGGTGCCGACGAGTTCGCCGCCGGTGGTGTTCCACAGTTCGGCCCAGCCGGTGGGGCCGAGTGCGCCGAGGGCGCCGGTGCGGGCCCGTTCCCAGGCGGCGGTGCGCACCTGCTCGCGCACGCTGGCCCCGAACTCGCCCCGGTGGTCGAGGAGTTCGGCGAGGGCGGCGCGCGGCGAGGGGTACCAGCGGAACTCGGTGGGCTCGGCGAGCCCGGCGGCCCGGTAGGCGTCCCTGACGGCCTGTTCGGCGGTGGCGCGGTCGGCGGGGCCGGTGGCGGCGGCGACGGCCCGCCAGTGGGCCGCCGAGAGGTCGGCCGGACGGCCGGTCAGCTGGCTGGTCATCGGTTCTCCGTGGGCTGGGTCTGGGGCGGGTGGCGGGCGGGCGGGCTCAGTCGGCGACCATGCGGACCGCGCCGGGCGCGTACTCGCGCTGGCGGACCACCCGGAACCAGCCGCTGGGCAGGGTGATCGCCGCGTGCTCCTCGTGGACGACCCGGCCGCCCTCCGGCAGGTGCAGCCAGGCGGGGGCGAACGGGCCTCCCTCGCGGGCGAGTTCGCCCGGGCCGACCACCGCGTGGGCGTGCCCGGTCACCTCGCCGAGGGCCAGCACCAGCCGCCCCCGGGCGTCCCGCGGCCGGCGCGCCAGGTGGGCGACGGAGGCCGGCACCGCGCTCTGCGCGACCGGCACGATCAGTACGTCTCCCTGGCGGTACACGGGGCCTCCCGCTGTCAGGTCCGGCCCGCTGCCGAACTCCGTGCCCCGAAAACTAGGCCGTGCCACCGACAACCCCGCTCCCGTCGCGTCCTTCGTGCGGGTGAACGTCACGGGCGCCTGGTAGACAGGTCTCCGGTCCACCACGGGCCGCGAGGCCTGCCGCGGGCCGCGGGGTCCTCACGGGCCGCGCGGCCCACCGCGGGCCGCGACGGACAGCAGCGGTACGACGAAGAAGCAGCGAGGAGCAGCGCATGGTTGTCAGGGACCACGCCGAGGAGTTCCACGGCCTCCCGGTCACCGATTTCCACACCGCCCGGGAGAAGGGCGACCTCCCGGCGGCGGGCAGCACCGCCTGGCGGGTCGGCCTGGACTGGGAGGACGAGGAGGGGGAGTTCCCCGCGCTGTGGCAGGCGTTCGTGGACGCCGTCGACCTGTCGGAGGTCACCGCGCTGGTGCTGGGCCGCTGGTTCCCGGAGGAGCCGGAGCCGCTCTCCGAGGCGCTGCCGCTGATCCTCGCCGCCGCCGACCGGATGCCGGCGCTGCGGGCGCTGTTCCTCTGCGACGTCACCGGCGAGGAGTGCGAGATCTCCTGGCTCCAGATGTGCGACGTCACGCCGGTGTTCGAGGCCTTCCCGCTGCTGGAGGAACTGGTGGTGCGCGGCTCCGCCGCGGACTACGAGGACAAGGAGCGGCTCGCCCTCAAGCCGCTGCGGCACGAGCGGCTGAGGGCGCTGCGCTTCGAGTCCGGCGGCCTGCCCGCCCCGGTCGTCCGGGCGGTCGGCGCCTGCGACTTCCCGGCGCTGGAGCGGCTGGAGCTGTGGCTCGGCGTCGACGGCTACGGCGGCGACTGGACGCTGGAGGACCTCGCCCCGTTCCTGTCCGGCGCCAAGCTGCCCGCGCTGACCCACCTGGGCCTGCAGGACTCCGAGGAGCAGGACCGGATCGCCGCACTGGTCGCCCGGGCCCCCGTGGTGCCCCGGCTGACCGGCCTGTCGCTGTCCATGGGCGCGTTCACCGACGAGGGCGCGGCGGCGCTGCTGGAGGGCCAGCCGCTCACCCACCTGAAGACCCTGGACCTGCACCACCACTACCTCACCGAGGGCATGCAGCAGCGCCTGCGCGAGGCGCTGCCCGGGGTCGCGATCGACCTCTCCGACGCCGAGGACCCGGGCGACAACTGGCGCTACGTCGCCATCTCCGAGTAGGCGGGACGGCGGAACGTTGACCTCGCACCAGCCGTCCCCCCTGGTCGTCCTGGGCTGCCCTGGGCACCGCCGGGTCACCCTGTTCGCCGCCGCGGCCCGCGCCGCGGGGCGGCCGGAACCCGCCGTGCTGCCCTGGTCGGACCTGCTGCGCGGACGGTACGGACTGCCGCCCGGCGCGGTGGTCCGGCTCGACTCGCCCGGCGAGGACCCGGAGGCCGACCGGCTGCTGCGCGGTCCCGTCCTCGGCCCGGGGTACGCCGCGACCCGGGTCGAGGGCGGCCCCGCCTGGTACGCGGGCGTCACCGCCGCCCTGCGCGGGCTGGCCGCCCGGCCCGGGGTGCGCCTGCTCGGCGACCCGGACGAGATCGCCGTGATGTTCGACAAGCGGCGCACCCACGCCCGGCTGGCCGCCGCCGGGGTGCCGGTGCCGCCCGCGCTGCCCGGCGGACTCCCGTCCGGCTTCGAGGAGTTGCGGGAGCGGCTGGCGGCGGCCGGGATGCGCCGGGTGTTCCTCAAGCCGGTGCACGGCTCCTCCGCGTCCGGCGTGGTGGCGCTGGAGTTCGGCCCGCGCGGCCGGGTCCAGGCCACCACCTCGGTGGAGCTCGCCCCGGGCGGGCTGCACAACTCGCTCGCCGTCCGCCGCTACCGCTCCGCGGCGGAGGTCGCCGAACTCGTCGACCGGCTCGCCCCCGAGGGCCTGCACGTCGAACGCTGGATCCCCAAGTCCGGCCAGCACGGCCGGGCGGCGGACCTGCGGGTCCTGGTGGTCGGCGGCCGGGCCACCCACGCGGTGGTCCGCACCAGCCGGCACCCGATGACCAACCTGCACCTCGGCGGGGCCCGCGGCGGTACCGACCTCGCCCGGGCCGCCGCGGGCGAGCACTGGCCCGAGCTGCTCGCCACCGCGGAGGCCGCCGCGAGGTGCTTCCCGCACGCCCCCATGGTCGGCGTCGACCTCCTCCCCCACTCCCGCTGGCAGCGCGCCGCGGTCGCCGAGGTCAACGCCTTCGGCGACCTCCTCCCCAACCTCCCCGGCCTCCCCGAGGGGCCGGCCGCGGGCCTGGACACCTACGCGGCCCAACTGGCTTCGCCCGCCTATGAACTGACGGGAAGCCCCGCCAGGGGCTCGGCCGAGAACGGACGAGAGAGCCCCGCCAGGGGCTCGGGGAACGGCGAGGCCCAGTCTGCGAGCGGTTCACTGCCGTTGCGCGCATCGGCTCCGGGTTCCGTTGAAGACACGCAGCAGCACGGACTCGCCGTTCCCCGAGCCCCCGTTGTGGATCCCGCCGTTCTTCCCGAGCCCCTGGTTCGTTCCCCTTCGTCTGCCGCGGAGATCCCCGACATGAACGAGGTCGTCGGGTCGCACGACCTGCTGCTGGTCACGCTCGACACGTTGCGCTTCGACGTCGCCGCGGAGCTGTTCGCGGCGGGGCGGCTGCCCAATCTGGCGAAGGTCCTGCCGCCCGCCGGCTGGGAGCGGCGGCACTCGCCGGGGAGCTTCACGTACGCCGCGCACCAGGCGATCCTGGCCGGGTTCCTGCCGACGCCGGCCTCGCCGGACGGGCCGCACCCGCGGCTGTTCGCGGCGCGGTTCGCCGGTTCGGAGACCACCGAGCCGCGGACCTGGGTGTTCGACGCGCCGGACCTGCCGACCGCGCTCGCCGGGGCCGGGTACCGGACGGTGTGCATCGGCGGGGTGGGGTTCTTCAACAAGCGGGGGCCGCTGGGTTCGGTGCTGCCGGGGTTGTTCCAGGAGAGCCACTGGGCACCGGAGTTGGGGGTGCCGTCGCCGACCTCCTTCGAGTCGCAGGTGGCGGTGGCGGAGCGGGTCGCGGCCGAGCAGCCGCCCGATCGGCCGCTGTTCCTGTTCCTGAACGTCTCGGCGCTGCACCAGCCGAACTGGTTCCACCTGCCGGGTGCGACCCGCGCGGACGGGGACAGCCGGGAGACGCACGCCGCCGCGCTGGAGTACGTGGACGCGCACGTGGGCAGGCTGTTCGCGGCGATGAGCGCCCGGCGGCCGTGCTTCGCGATCGTCTGCTCCGACCACGGCACCGCGTACGGCGAGGACGGGTACACCGGCCACCGGATCGGCCACGAGGTGGTCTGGACCGTCCCGTACGCGCACTTCTTCCTTCCCGCCGGCCCGTCACGGGAGTCCTGATGAGCACCACCACCGCCGAGTCCCCGTACCGGAGTTACGTCTACGCGTACCCGCACAAGACGGCGTACCGCGCGCTGCCGGAGCGGCCGCGGCTCGCGGAGCTGTGGCGGGGGGAGAAGCAGGACGCGCTGTCGCTGTACCTGCACGTGCCGTTCTGCGAGGTGCGGTGCGGGTTCTGCAACCTGTTCACCCGGATCGGCAGTCCGGAAGGGCTGACCACCGCGTACCTGGACGCGCTGGAGCGGCAGGCCGGGCAGGTGCGGGAGGCGCTGGCGCCGGACGCCCGGTTCGCGCTGGCGGCGTTCGGCGGCGGGACGCCGACCTACCTGACCGCGGCCGAGCTGGAGCGGCTGTGCGACATCGCCGAGTCGCGGATGGGGGCGGACCTGCGGGCGGTGCCGCTCTCGGTGGAGGCGTCGCCGGACACCGCGACGGCGGACCGGTTGCGGGTGCTGGCCGAGCGCGGCACGACCCGGCTGAGCCTGGGCGTGCAGTCGTTCCTGGACGGGGAGGCCCGGGCGGCGGTGCGCCCGCAGAAGCGGGCGGCGGTGGAGGCCGCGCTGGGGCGGGTGCGGGACGCCGGGTTCCCGGTGCTGAACATCGACCTGATCTACGGCATCGACGGCCAGACGCCCGCCAGTTGGGTGGAGTCCCTCGACGCGGCCCTGCGCTGGCAGCCGGAGGAGCTGTACCTGTACCCGCTGTACGTCCGGCCGCTGACCGGCCTGGGCCGGCACGGCGCGGCCGACGCGCCGAGCCCGGAGTGGGACGCCCAGCGGCTGGCGCTGTACCGGACGGGCCGCGACCACCTGCTGGCCGAGGGGTACGAGCAGGTGTCGATGCGGATGTTCCGCCGGGCCGGCGCGGCGCGCGCGAGCGCGGGCGAGTACGCCTGCCAGACCGACGGCATGGTGGGCCTGGGCTGCGGGGCCCGCTCGTACACCTCGCGGCTGCACTACTCCTTCGACTACGCGGTGGACGCCCGCGAGGTGCGCCGGATCATCGACGACTACGTGGCCGCGCCGGACTTCTCCCGGGCCGAGCTGGGCTGGGCGATGACGGACGAGGAGACCCGCCGCCGCCACCTGGTGCAGTCGCTGCTGCAGGGCGACGGCGTCGACCTGGCGGCCTACCGGGAGCGCTTCGGCAGCGCCCCGGAGCTGGACTTCCCGGCCGAGCTGGCCGAGTTCGCCGCCCGCGGCTGGCTGTCGGCGCGGGACCCGGCCCGGCTGCTGCTGAGCGCGGAGGGCCTGGCCTGGTCGGACGCGGTGGGGCCGCGGCTGTTCTCGCCGGCGGTGCGCGCCAACATGGCGGAGTACGAGGCCAAGTGAGCGACCACCTGACCCTGCTGTACCGGGGCCCGCTGTCCTCCTGCGACTACGACTGCCCGTACTGCCCGTTCGCCAAGCGGCGCGACACCCCCCAGCTGCTGCGGGCCGACCGGGCCGCGCTGGAGCGGTTCACGGCCTGGGCGGCGGCGTACCGGCACGGGCGGCTGTCGGTGCTGTTCACGCCGTGGGGCGAGGGGCTGGTGCGCAGCTGGTACCGGCGGGCGATGGTGGAGCTGAGCCGGCTGCCGCACCTGGAGCGGGTGGCGATCCAGACCAACGCGAGCTGCCGGACGGCCTGGCTGGCGGAGGCGGACCGCGCGAAGCTGGCGCTCTGGGTGACGTACCACCCGGGGCAGGTCGGCGAGCCGCGCTTCCTCGCCAAGTGCGCCGAACTCACCGCGCTGGGCGTGCGGTTCAGCGTGGGCGTGGTCGGGCAGCCGGAGCACCTGGCGGCGGCCCGCCGACTGCGGGCGGCGCTGCCGGCGGAGGTGTACCTGTGGGTGAACGCGGCCGACGGGCTCACCTACACCGACGCCGAGGCCGCGCGGTGGACGGAGCTGGACCCGCTGTTCGGCTACAGCCGGCACCCGCACCGCAGCGCGGGGCTGCCGTGCCGGACGGGCGAGAGCGTGCTGTCGGTGGACGGGGACGGGACGGTGCGCCGCTGCCACTTCGTCCGGCCGCCGCTGGGCAACCTGTACGACGACTCGTACCGGGAGCAACTGCGGCCGCGGGCCTGCCCGTTGGGGTCGTGCGACTGCCACATCGGCTACGTGCACCTGGAGTCGCTGCCGCTGTACGACGTGTTCGCGGGCGGCGTGCTGGAGCGCATCCCGCACGGGTGGTGAGGGATGCGCTCCGGGGCGCGCCGGGGAGGCGTCAGCTGTTGGTCTTGGGCAGGCCGGGCGGGTTGATCTCGGAGGTCTGCACGGCCTCGTTGTCCAGGCCCCAGCGCTTGAGGACCTGGGCGTAGGTGCCGTTCTTGATGGTCTCGTTGATCGCCGCGTTGAGCGCGTTGACCAGGCCGTTGTCCTTCTTGGTGGTGGCGGCGATCTTGCCGAGGACGGTGTCGCCGGCGCCGGAGTAGGTGCCGATCACCTCGGTCTCGCCGGTCTGCGCGGAGTGGAAGGCGGCGGCCGGGTTGGGGCCGAGCCAGGCGTCGATCCGGCCGGAGCCGAGGGCCAGGTAGTAGTCGGAGGCGTTCTGGTAGTACTTCACGTCGACCGGCTTGAGGCCGTTCTTGACGTCCTGGTCGCTCCAGGCCAGCAGCAGCTTCTCCTGGTTGGTGCCGGAGGAGACGCCGATGGTGTGCCCGGCGACGTCGGCCGGGCCGGTGACCTTCCAGCTGCCGCCCTTCTTGGCCTCGAAGCCGAGGATGTCGAGCCGGTAGGTGGCGAAGTCGTACTTCTCCTTGCGGGCCTCGGTGACGGTGACGTTGGTGATGCCGACGTCGTACTTGCCGCTGTCCAGGCCGACGAAGACGTTCTCCCAGGAGACCGGGTTGACCTCGATCTTCAGGCCGAGCACGTCGGCGATCAGGTGCGCCAGGTCGGGCTCGGTGCCGATGACGGTCTTGTCGTCGGTGGCGTAGAAGCCCAGTGGCGGGACGGTGCCGACGTTCGCCGCGACCTGGAGGGTGCCTCTTCGGCGGATCTCCTCGGGGAGGAGGGCGGCGATCGAGTCGACCTTGGGGGTGGTGATCCGGTTCTGGTCGGGCGTCAAGTTGATCTTCACGCCGTTGGGCGCGGTGCCCTCCTTCTTGCCCTTCAGGTCGGCGGAGGCGTTGTTCGAGGAGCCGCAGGAGGTGAGCAGCAGGGTGGCGGCGAGGACGGCGGCGGCCGAGGCGATGGTGCGGCGGTTCACGGACATGTGGGCGACTCCTTCGTCAGGAAAGGGATTTCAGAGGACCTTGGCGAGGAAGGCGCGGGTGCGTTCGTGCTGCGGGTCGTCCAGCACCTGGGCCGGCGGCCCCTGTTCGACCACCACGCCGCCGTCCATGAACACCACCGTGTCGGCGACCTCGCGGGCGAAGCCGATCTCGTGGGTGACCACGATCATGGTGGTGCCGGTGCGGGCCAGGTCCTTGATCACGTCGAGCACCTCGCCGACCAGTTCGGGGTCGAGCGCCGAGGTCGGCTCGTCGAACAGCAGCACCTTGGGCTCCAGGGCGAGCGCCCGGGCGATGGCGACCCGCTGCTGCTGGCCGCCGGAGAGCCGGCGCGGGTACTCGGCGGCCTTGTCGGCGAGGCCGACCCGCTCCAGCAGTTCCAGCGCCCGGGCCCGGGCCTGCTCCTTGGGCACGCCGAGCGCGCCGACCGGGGCCTCCACCAGGTTCTCCAGCACGGTCAGGTGCGGGAACAGGTTGAAGTTCTGGAACACGAAGCCGAGCCGGGTGCGCTGCTTGAGCACCTCGCGCTCGGGCAGTTCGCGCAGCTTGTCGCCGACCCGCCGGTAGCCGATCAGTTCGCCGTCCACCCGGACGTACCCCTGGTCGAGCTTCTCCAGGTGGTTGACCGCCCGCAGCAGGGTGGACTTGCCGGAGCCGGACGGGCCGAGCACCACGGTGACGGTGCCGGGGCGGACGTCGAGGTCGATGCCGCGCAGCACCTCCAGCCGTCCGAACCGCTTGTGCACGCCGCGTACTTCGACCATGGCCGTGGCGCCGTCGCCGCTCATGCCCGCTTCTCCTTGATCTCGGTGACGGCGGCGCGCAGCCGCTGCCAGGGGGTGGGCGGCGCGTGGCGTTCGCTGCCGCGGGCGAAGTAGCGCTCGACGTAGTACTGGACGAGCGAGAGGGCGGTGGTCAGCAGCACGTACCAGACGGTGGCGACCATCAGCAGCGGCACCACCCGGCCGGTGCGGCCGTAGATCACCTGGACCTGGTAGAAGAGCTCACCGATCGCCATCACGTAGACGATCGAGGTGCCCTTGAACAGCGAGATCACCTCGTTGGCGGCGTTCGGCAGGATGCCGCGCATGGCCTGCGGCAGCACGATCCGCCAGGCCTGCCGGAACTTCGGGATGCCGAGCGCGGCGGCGGCTTCGAGCTGTCCGGCGTCCACCGCGAGCACCCCGCCGCGGATGATCTCGGCGGCGTACGCGGCCTGGTGCAGGGCGAGGCCGAGGACGGCCGCGCCGAGGGCGCCGAGCAGGTCCATGGTGCCGAAGGAGGCGAAGGTCGGGCCGAACGGGATGCCGATCCCGATCCGCTTGTACAGGTAGGCCAGGTTGAACCAGAACACCAGCTGCACGATCAGCGGGATCGAGCGGAACGCCCACACGTACGTCCAGGCGATGGTGCGCAGGATCGGGCTGCCGGACAGCCGCAGCGCGGCGATCACCGCGCCCAGCGCGAAGCCCAGGACGGTTCCGTAGGCGGTGAGTTGGAGGGTGACGCCGACCGCGCGCAGGATGCTGTCGGAGAACACGAAGGCGCGGAAGGTCGGCCAGTCCCAGCCGGGGTTGACGGCCAGTCCGTGCAGGAACTGGGCGGCCAGCACCAGCGCGGCCAGGCCGGCCACCAGCCGCCACGGCCTGCGGTGCGGGACGATCGTCAGCCCCTCGACGGAGTCGGCGGGTGGTCGGAGCGGTAGGGCCTGTTCGGGGGTCACGGCGGTCATCGGGGGCTCCCGGGATCAGCTGTGCTCGGGCGGGTTGATCTTGGACTCGGTGATCGCCGAGTCGGTGGTGCCCCACTTGGCCAGGATCTTCTGGTAGGTGCCGTCCTTGATCAGCTCGTTGACGGCGGCCTGGAAGGCGGGGGTGAGCGTCGAGCCCTTCTTGAACGCGAAACCGACGTCGAGCCGGTGGTACTCGCCGAGGAAGCGGGTCTTCGAGGCCGGCTGGTTCGCCTGGTAGCGCAGGCCGTTGATGGTGGACATCACCACGTCCAGCCGGCCCTGCTGGAGGCCGGTGATCACGGCGGCGTTCTCGGAGAAGGACTTCACCTCGTACGGCTTCTTGCCGTTCTGGGCGCAGACGTCCTTCTTGGCGTTCAGGGTGGCCTCGAAGGTGGTGCCCGCGCCGGTGCCGACGGTCAGGCCGCACAGCTGGGACAGGTCGGTCACGCCGGTCAGCGCGGTGTTGTCGGCGCGCACCGCGAAGCCCTGGCCGTCGTCGATGTAGGTGACGAAGTCGACGGTCTTCAGCCGGGCCTCGGTGACGCCGAAGTTGCCGGTGCCGACGTCGTACTTGCCGCTGCCGAGCGCGGGCAGGATGGTCTCGAACGCGGCGTCCTCGCGCTGCACGGTGATCCCGAGCACCTTGGCGACGCCGTTGACCAGGTCGACGTCCAGGCCGGCGACCTGCTTCTGGCCCTCCGGGTAGTACGCCGCGGGCGCGGCTCCGACCGAACCGCCGAGCTTGATGGTGCCGGCGGACTTGACGTCGGCGGGCAGCAGCGCGGCGGCCGCCTCGTTCTTCTGCACGCCGGACAGCACGTCCTGGCTCGGCTGGACGCCGACCGGCGCGGCGTCGGAGCCGGTCGCCGGGTCGGAACCGCAGCCCGCCAGCGCCAGGGCGGCGACGGAGGCCAGGGCGACGGCGGGGAGGTGGCGCTTCATCTGGAGGGTGCCTTTCCGGCCGCCGCAGCGGCCAGGTCTTGCGGGTGGGACGGACGGGGACGGGACGGACGGGGGTGGGGCAGGTCCTTCTCGAACGGCAGCGGCCGGTCCTGCGGCGGCGCGTCGGGGTCGAACAGCGGGGTGTAGCCGGCCGCCAGGTAGAGGCCCTTGGCCTCGGGCTGGCGGGGCCCGGTGGTGAGGAAGACCCGCCGGTAGCCGGCCTCCCGGGCGGCGGTCTCCAGTTCGGCCAGGACCCGTCGGCCGAGGCCCTGCCGGCGGTGCCCGGCGGCGGTCCACATCCGCTTCACCTCGGCGGTGCGCTCCTCGTGGTGGCGGCGGTAGGCGCCGCCGGCCACCGGCTCGCCGTCGCGCAGCAGCAGGAGCAGCAGGCCGTCCGGCGGGGTGAACTCCTCGGCGCCGTACCGGGCCATCTCCTCGTGCCCGCCGGGGCCGTAGCGGGTGACGTACTCGTGGGTGAGTTCGCGGACCAGCGGCTCGGTGAGGGGGTCGCCGAGGGCGGCCCGCACCACGGTCAGGGCGCTCATCCGGCTGCGGCGTCCCCGACCCGGGCCGCCTTGGCGGCGTCGCGCTTGGCGACCTCCTCGCGGACGATCGGGATGACGTGCCGACCGAAGTCGATGGCGTCGTCGACGTGGTCGTAGCCGCGGGCGGAGAGGATGTCCACGCCGAGGTCGTAGTAGTCGAGCAGCGCCTGGGCGACCGTCTCGGGGGTGCCGACCAGGGCGTTGGAGTTGCCCGAGCCGCCGGTGGCGGCGGCGGTCGGGGTCCACAGCGCGCGGTCGTAGCGCTCGCCGGCCTCGGCGATCTCCAGCAGCCGCTGCGAGCCGGAGTTCTCCGGCGCGTTGCCGGTGCTGAACCGGCGGCGGACCTGGGGGCTGGACTCCCGGTGGGCCTTGATCGCGGCGACCGTGCGGTGCGCCTTCTCCCAGGCGAGTTCCTCGGTGGGCGCGATGATCGGCCGGAAGGCGACCTGGATCCGCGGGGTGTCGGTGCGCCCTGCGGCCCGGGCGGCGGCCTTCACCAGCTCGATCTGCTCGGCGGTGCGGGCCAGCGGCTCGCCCCACAGCGCGTAGATGTCGGCCTCGGCGCCGCCGGCCGCGAACGCGGCGGGCGAGGAGCCGCCGAAGGAGACGTCCGGCCGGGGCTGCTGGACCGGGAAGACGCTGGAGACGAAGTCGTTGAAGCGGTAGTACTCGCCCTCGTGGTCGAAGGGCTCGCGGCTGGTCCAGGCCTTCTTGACGATGCCGATGTACTCGCGGGTGCGGTCGTAGCGGCGGTCCTTGGGCAGGAAGTCGCCCTCGCGCTGCTGCTCGTGGTCGTTGCCGCCGGTGATGAAGTGCACGGTGAGCCGGCCGTCGCTGATCCGGTCCAGGGTGGCGAAGGTCTTGGCGGCGAAGGTCGGGTACGAGACGTTCGGCCGGTGCGCGAGCAGGATCTGCAGCCGGTCCAGCTTGGCGGCGAGGTACGCGGCGGCGGCGGCGGGCTCGGGCGCTCCGGCGCTGTAGGCGAACAGCACCCGGTCCCAGCCGTGGTCCTCGTGGGCGCGGGCCAGGCGCAGCGTGTAGTCGCGGTCGAAAGCGTGGGTGGTGCGGGCGGTGGTTTCCGAACCGTCGCCGGTGGCGGCGATTCCGAGGAACTCGACGGGCATGGCGGAGCCTCTTCCAGTGGTGCGGGGCCGGGTCCGGGCGTGCCGGAGGAAGCCTCGGCAGGCGGGTGCGGACGGCGGCGGCGGGTGGGGAGGACGGGCGCGGGCGCGTGACGGGGCGCCGGCTCAGGAGCGAGCGGGAGGTGCTGGGGGAGGCGGCAGCGTACGCCTGTCGATCCGTCCGGACGGACGGTGTCCCGGCCCGCAACAGGGGCGACCGAGGGAGGACTCCCGGAGGGAGGAAGGGCCGGTCAGGCGGCCCGCTGCCGGGTCAGCCGCGACACGCCGCGGACCACACCCGACCGAAGTCGATGTGGCCTCGCGTCACGAGGGCGGGCTGCTCGGCTGTCATGTCGAACAGTTGAGCAGTGCCGCCGACGGCCCGTCAACCTTTCCGGCCGGTACGAAACACCGACGTCACACCCGCGTCCTTGACAGCCTCCAGTCGCTCACGCGTACGATCGAATCGGAGCGAGAACTGCCCGGGCCCGGCCGAACTGCCGCCAGGCCCAGCCGCGTTGAGGGACGCGGTCGCGTGAGTGACGGCATGCGGAGACCGCCTGCCCCGCCGCCCGTTGGAGCCCTCCATGGCCTCGCCCGCCGTCCCGTCCACCAGCCCCCGCTCCGCCCCGCCACCCGCCCCCGGGGCCCCGGCCGAGGCGTCCGCCGCCGCCGGCCCCGCCGCCCTGGCCACGCTGCCGATCGTGCCCCGCCACCGCCCCGGTCGGTACGTCAGCGGCGGCCTGGCGCTGCTCGCCACCGCCCTCGTGGTGCGCTCGCTGATCGGGAACAAGGCCTTCGAGTGGTCGGTGGTCGGCACCTACCTGACCGCCCCGTCGATCCTGCGCGGCCTGCTGCTGACGCTCTGGCTGACCGGCGCGGTGACCGCCCTCGGCTTCGCCCTGGGCACCGCGCTGGCGGCGGCCAGGCTCTCGGACAACCCGGTGCTGCAGAGCCTGAGTTGGGGCTTCGTGTGGATCTTCCGGGCCACCCCGCTGCTGGTCCAGCTGCTGATCTGGTTCAACATCGGGGCGCTGTACCCGACGCTGTCGCTGCCCCTGCCGTTCGGCGGCGAGCTGTTCGCGGTGAAGACGGTCAACCTGCTCGGCCCGGTGCTCACCGCCCTGATCGGACTGACCCTGCACGAGGCCGCGTTCGCCGCAGAGGTGGTGCGCTCCGGCCTCCTGTCGGTCGACCAGGGCCAACTGGAGGCGGCCGCCTCGCTCGGCCTGAACCGCGGCCGGGTGCTGCGCCGGATCGTGCTGCCGCAGGCGATGCGGGCGATCCTGCCGCCCGCCGGGAACATGCTGATCGGCACCCTCAAGGGCACCTCGATCATCAGCGTGCTGGCCGTCCACGACCTGCTGTTCTCCGCCCAGTTGATCTACAACCAGACCTACCGGGTGATCCCGCTGCTGATGGTGGTCACCCTCTGGTACATCGCGGTGACCAGCGTGCTGTCCGTCGGCCAGTACTACCTGGAGCGGCACTTCGCCCGCGGCGCCACCCGCGCCGGGCTGCCGCCGACGCCCTGGCAGCGGTTCCGGACCCTGCTGGGCCGGCTCCCGTCGCGCCGCCCGGCCGGGCGGTGAGCGCGGTGCCCGTACTGGTCGTGATCGGGGCCGGGCCGCGCGGCACCGGCCTGCTGGAGCGGATCGCCGCCAACGCGCCCGAACTGCTGGGCCCCGGAGTCGAGTTGGACGTCCACCTGGTCGACCCGCACCCGCCCGGCGGGGGCCGGATCTGGCGGCACGCGCAGTCCCCGCTGCTGCGGATGAACTCGATGGCCGAGGACGTCACCATGTTCACCGACGAGCGCACCACCATGGACGGCCCGGTCCGCCCCGGCCCCTCGCTCGCCGAGTGGGCCGCCGACCCGGCCGCCCACCCCCCGTACCGGCCGGTCGAGGACCCGGAGGTGGCCGCGGAACTGCACGCCCTGGCCCCCACCGACTTCCCCACCCGGCGCGCCCAGAGCGGCTACCTGGACTGGGTGCTGCGCCGGGCCTCCGGCGAACTCCCGGACAACGTACGGCTGTTCGTCCACCAGGACACCGCCCGTCGGATCACCGGCGACCCGGAGGGGCCGCAGCGCGTCCACCTCTCCGACACCGTGCTGCTCGCCGACCGGGTGGTGCTCGCCCTCGGCCACCTGGACTCCGCACCCGGCCCCGACACCGCCGAACCGCGCGAGTTCGCCGAACGGCACGGCCGCAGCTACCTGCCGCCCGCGTTCACCGCCGACTCCGACCTGTCCGGTCTGGCCCCCGGCGAGCACGTGGTCGTCCGCGGCCTCGGCCTGGCCTTCGTCGACCTGGTCGCGCTGCTCACCGAGGGCCGCGGCGGCCGCTTCACCCCGAAGCCCGGCGGCGGCCTGCGCTACCACCCCTCCGGCCGCGAACCCGTGCTGCACGCGGGCTCCCGGCGCGGCGTCCCGTACCACGCCAAGACCGGCTACCGGCTCCAGGGGCCACCCCCGCCGCTGCCCCGCTACTTCGGCCCCGACCTCGAACTCCCGGACGAGCCGATCGAGTTCAAGCGCGACCTGTGGCCCGCCATCGCCAAGGAACTCGGCTTCGCCTACTACCACGAGCTGTTCCACGGCCACCCCGAACGCACCACCCTGCCCTGGGCGGAGTTCCTGGCCGGCTACGACCCGCTCCCCTGGGACGGCCCCGAGCGCGCCGCCCTGGTCGCCGCCGCCGTCCCCGACCCCGAGGACCGGCTCGACCTGGACCGCCTGGACCGCCCGCTCGCCGGCCTGCGGGTCGGCAGCCCCGCCGAACTCCAGGAGCACCTGCGCTCCCACCTGCGCGCCGACCTGGCCCGCCGCTCCGACCTGCGGCACAGCGCCGACCTCGGCGCCTTCTACGCCCTGCTCTCGGTCTACGGCACCCTCATCCGCCTGCTGCCGCTGCACCCGCTCACCGCCCGCTCCACCGCCGCCGAACTCGACGGCTGGTGGCAGGGCTTCTTCTCCTTCTACGCCTCCGGCCCGCCCGGCTTCCGGCTGGAGCAGCTGCTCGCCCTCTCCGACGCCGGACTGCTGCACTTCCTCGGCCCCGACCTGCGGGTCGACCTCGACGAGGAGCACGGCACCTTCCGCGCCTCCTCCCCCGCCCTGCCCGGCCACCACGTCCACGGCACCGCCCTGGTCGACGCCTTCCTCCCCCGGCACGCCCTGGACCGCACCAACGACCCGCTGCTGCGCCAACTCCTGCGCGACGGCCGGATCGACGAGGAACGGCTGACCGACCCCGACGGCCACACCTACCGCTCCGGGCTGCTCCGCACCGACCCCGACGCCCGGCTGCTCGACCCCGCCCTCGGCGGCCGCCCGCACCCGCGCCGCACCGCCCTCGGCGCCCCCACCACCACCCGAGCGCCGGCCGCCTTCGCCCGCCCGCGCACCGACGCCCCGTCCTTCCGGCAGAACGACGCCGTCGCCCGCCGCCTGCTCGTCGAACTCCAGAAGGAGGACTGACCGCCCGGGCCGTCGAACACCCGTACCGGATACGCTCGAATGACCCGAGCCTTCCGGAGAGCCCGCCATGGCCAAGCAGCCCCCGCCCCGCGACCCCGCCCAGGACGCGCCGCACGTCGCACCCCCGGCCCACGCCGCCGCCGGCCTGCCCGCGATCGGGCACACCCTGCGGATGGCGTCCGAGCAGATGTCGCCGGGCCGGGTGCTGGCCACCCTGCGCAGGGTCAACCAGCCCGGCGGCTTCGACTGCCCCGGCTGCGCCTGGCCCGAGCCGGACAAGCCGCACCTGGCCGAGTTCTGCGAGAACGGCGCCAAGGCCGTCGCCGAGGAGGCCACCGAACGCCGGATCACCCCGGCCTTCTTCGCCGAGCACCCGGTGGCCGCCCTCG
Organism: Kitasatospora sp. NPDC004272; assembly: GCF_053603035.1. NCBI lineage: Bacteria > Bacillati > Actinomycetota > Actinomycetes > Kitasatosporales > Streptomycetaceae > Kitasatospora > Kitasatospora sp. NPDC004272. Next base: position 33,613 of record NZ_JBSGET010000050.1, read on the forward strand.
CCGAGCGCTCCGGCTACTGGCTCGGCCAGCAGGGCCGGCTCACCACCCCGATGCTGCTGGACGAGGGCGCCACCCACTACGCGCCGATCGGCTGGGACGACGCCTTCGCGCTGATCGCCGAGGAGCTGACCGCGCTCGACTCCCCGAACGAGGCCGCCTTCTACACCTCCGGCCGCACCTCCAACGAGGCCGCCTTCGCGTACCAGCTGTTCGCCCGCCGGCTGGGCACCAACAACCTGCCGGACTGCTCCAACATGTGCCACGAGTCCTCGGGTTCGGCGCTCACCGAGACGCTCGGCGTCGGCAAGGGCAGCGTCTCGCTCAAGGACCTGTACCAGGCCGACCTGATCGTCGTCGCCGGCCAGAACCCGGGCACCAACCACCCCCGGATGCTCTCCGCCCTGGAGCGCGCCAAGCGGGCCGGCGCGAAGATCGTCAGCGTCAACCCGCTGCCCGAGGCCGGGCTCGAACGCTTCAAGAACCCGCAGACCCCGCGCGGCCTGGTCGGCGGCGGGACCAGGCTCACCGACCTGTTCCTGCAGATACGGCTCGGCGGCGACCTCGCCCTGTTCCGCGCCCTGAACCACCTGCTGCTCAGCACCCCGGGCGCCGTCGACGAAGCCTTCGTCGCCGAACACTGCGCCGGCTACCCGGAGTTCGCCGCCCAGGCCGCCGAACTCGACCGGGACGCCGTGCTGCGCGCCACCGGCCTGCCCTGGGAGCAGATCGAGGAGCTGCACCGCCTGGTGCTCGGCTCGCGGAAGGTCATCGTCTGCTGGGCGATGGGCCTCACCCAGCACAAGCACTCCGTCCCCACCATCCGCGAGGTGGTCAACTTCCTGCTGCTGCGCGGCAACGTGGGCCGCCCCGGCGCCGGGGTCTGCCCCGTCCGCGGGCACAGCAACGTGCAGGGCGACCGCACCATGGGCATCTTCGAACGCCCCTCCGCGGCCTTCCTGGACGCCCTCGGCAAGGAGTTCGCCTTCGAGCCGCCGCGCGCGCCCGGCCACGACACCGTGGACACCATCCGGGCGATGCGCGACGGCCGGGTCAAGGTGTTCTTCGCGATGGGCGGCAACTTCGTCTCCGCCAGCCCCGACACCGGGGCCACCGAGGCCGCGATGCGCCGCTGCCGGCTCACCGTGCACGTCTCCACCAAGCTCAACCGCTCGCACGTGGTCACCGGCGCCCGCGCGCTGATCCTGCCCACCCTCGGCCGCACCGACCGCGACCTGACCGCCGCCGGACCGCAGTTCGTCAGCGTCGAGGACTCCATGGGCATGGTGCACTCCTCCCGCGGCGGCCTGCGCCCGCCCGCGCCCGACCTGCTCTCCGAGGTCGCCGTCGTCGCCCGCCTCGCCCGCGCCGCCCTCGGCCCGCAGGACCCCACCCCCTGGGAGGAGTTCGCCCTCGACTACGACCGGATCCGCGACCGGATCGCCCGGGTCGTCCCCGGCTTCGACGACTACAACACCCGGGTCCGCCGCCCCGGCGGCTTCGCCCTCCCGCACGCCCCGCGCGACAGCCGCACCTTCCCCACCGCCACCGGGAAGGCCAACTTCACCGTCAACCCGCTGACCGCCCCCGAGGTCCCCGCGGGCCGCCTGCTGCTCCAGACGCTCCGCTCGCACGACCAGTACAACACCACCGTCTACGGCCTGGACGACCGCTACCGGGGGATCACCGGCGGCCGCCGCGTGGTCCTGGTCAACCCCGCCGACGCCGCCGAACTCGGCCTCGCCGAAGGGCAGTTCGTCGACCTGGTGAGCGAGTGGACCGACGGCACCGAACGCCGCGCCCCGCACTTCCGGGTGGTCCACTACCCCGTCGCCCGCGGCGGCGCGGCCGCCTACTACCCGGAGACCAACGTCCTGGTCCCGCTGGACTCCACGGCCGACATCAGCAACACCCCGACCTCGAAGTCCGTCCTGATCCGCTTCGAAGCCGAATAGCCCGACCGGGGAGCCGCCGCGGGGCCCCGCCGTGCGAGGGCCCCGCCAGGGGCCCGGGGAACGGCCGGGCCGCGGCTGCTGCCGCCCGGCGGGGCACGGTGCGTGCCGCCCGGCGGGGCACGGTGCGTGCCGCCGCTCCCGGCCGCCCGCGCCTCAGCCCGCCGACCGGCTCCCCGACGGCGTCGCCGAGTCGTCCCCGCTCGGCGACCCCGACCCGCTGGGCGTCCCGCTCGAACTCGCCAGGCCCGAAGCCGAAGCCGGAGCCGAACCCGAGTCGCTCGGCGCGGCGGAGGCCGAACCCGACCCCGACGGCGACCCGGAACCCGACGGCGAGCCCGAGCCACTCGGCGACCCCGAGCCACTCGGCGACCCCGAGCCACTCGGCGACCCCGACCCGCTCGGCGACCCCGACCCGCTCGGAGAACCGGACCCGCTCGGCGTCCCCGTCCCCGAAGGCGTCGCGGAAGCGCTCGGCGTGCTCGGCGCGGTGGGCGTCGGCGACGCCGCAGGCGGTGTCGGGAGCGTGGACGGCTTGGCCGGCTGGATCTTCACCGCGCCCAGCTCGACGTCCGGCACCTTCCACTCGCCGCCCGCGTCGTCCGCCGCGTCGTCCCCGTCCGGGCGCACCGCGCCCAGGATCGGCATGGCGCCGATCTGCGAGACCTTCACCACGTCCCCGGTGTGCGGGGCCTGGACGATCAGGCCGCCGCCGATGTACATGCCGATGTGCGTCGCGCCGCCGAAGTAGACGATCAGGTCGCCCGGCCGGATCTGGTTCAGCGGCACGTGCTTGAGCTGCGCCCACTGCTCCTGGCTGGTGCGCGGGATCGGCACCCCGGCGTGCAGCCAGGCCTGCGAGGTGAGGCCGGAGCAGTCGAACACGTCCGGTCCGGCGCCGCCCCACACGTAGTCCTTGCCGAGCTGCTGGAGCGCCCAGGCGACCGCCTTGCGGCCCGCCGCCGACGGCGTCCGTTCGCCCTTGCCGAGCGCCCCGGAGGCGAGGAAGGCGAGTTGGGCCTCGTTGGCCTGCTGCTTCTCCAGTCCGGCCAGTTCGTCGCGCTGGGCGCCGGTGAGCGAGCCGACCAGCTGCTCGACGGCGGCCAGCTTGGCGGCCACGTCGTTCTTGGCCTTCTCCTGGTCGGCGGCCAGCACCTTCGACTCGGCGACCGCCTGCTGGGCGGCGGTGCGCAGCGCGTCGAGGGTGTCCCGGTCGGCCTTGAGCCGGTCCAGGAACTCCTTCTGCGAGTGCCCGGCGGAGCGCAGGAGTTCGGCGATCACCACGGCCTCGTACGGGTTGTCGGCCATCAGCAGCTCGGCGTACCCGGAGATCTGGTTGTTGCGGTACTGCGCGGCGGCGAGCTGCGAGGCCAGGTCGGTCCCGGCGTCGACGGCGGCCTGCTGCCGTTCGGCCCGCGAGTCGAGGTCCTCGACGGTGGTCTGCTGCTCGGCGAGCGCGGCGACGGTGCCGTTGTACGTCTCGGTGGCGGTCTCGGCCTGCTGGTAGAGCTCGTGCAGCTGGTCGAGCAGCGGCCCGAGGGTGCGCTTGGCGTCGGCCAGCGGGTCGGTTCCGGGGGCGACCGTCGGGGCGGCGACCGTCGGGACGCCCGGCTCGGGCACCGCGTACGCGGCCGAGCCGAGGAAGGGCAGGGTGAGCGCGGCGGCGGCGAGCACCGCCCCGCAGCGCAGCGCGGCACGCACCCACGGTCGCAGGCCGGTCGATTCGGTCCGCTGTCCAGCCCCCATCGGCCGGCCCTCCCCTGGTTGTCCGTCGGCGATCGGACCGATCCTGCCACGGGAACCCCTGCTGGCGGCAGGTGCTTTCGGGACCGCCGGGTGAATTCTCATCCGACCCGACGTGTGAGAACGGTCTCACGGCGGGACGCGGGCGCCCGGCCGCCCTCCACGGAAACCGGCCCCGCCGGTAACTCCCCCGCCACGAACGGAACCACTACTCCGCTCCCAGTTAACCTCCCGTTCACCATCCCTCCCTACCTTCGCCAAGGACAGCAACGTCAGTCCGACCACTACGACGATTGTTTGGGTATGGAACACATCACGTTCCTGGTGGCCGTTGTGATCATCACGGCGCTCGCCTTCGACTTCACCAACGGCTTCCACGACACCGCCAACGCGATGGCCACCTCCATCGCGACCGGCGCACTCAAGCCCAAGGTCGCCGTCGCGATCGCGGCGGTGCTGAACTTCGCCGGTGCCTTCCTCTCCGTGAAGGTGGCCACCACCATCTCGGGCGGCCTCGTCAACGAGAAGGCCGGACTGCAGCCCTCGATCATCTTCGCCGCCCTGGTCGGCGCGATCCTGTGGAACCTGCTGACCTGGCTCAAGGGCCTGCCCTCGTCCTCCTCGCACGCCCTGTACGGCGGCCTGATCGGCGCCACCGTGGTCGGCGTCGGCCTGCACGGCGTGAACTTCACCACCGTGGTCTCCAAGATCCTGATCCCGGCGGTCGCCTCGCCGATCATCGCGGGCGTGGCCTCCTGGGGCGCCACCAAGCTGGCCTACCTGATCACCCGGGGCGCGCCGAAGGCGGGCACCGAGAAGGGCTTCCGCCGGGGCCAGGTCTTCTCGTCCTCGCTGATCTCGCTCGCGCACGGCACCAACGACGCGCAGAAGACCATGGGCATCATCACGCTGACCCTGATCTCGGCCGGCGCGCTGGACAAGGGCGACGGCCCGCCGGTCTGGGTGATCGTCAGCGCCGGTCTGGCCATCGCGCTCGGCACCTACATGGGCGGCTGGCGGATCATCCGCTCGATGGGCTCCGGCCTGGCCGACATCCGGCCGCCGCAGGGCTTCGCCTCGGAGACCGCGGCCGCCACGGTGATCCTGACCTCCTCGCACATGGGCTACGGCCTGTCCACCACCCAGGTCTGCTCCGGCGGCATCATGGGCGCGGGCCTGGGCGGCCCGTCCGGCAAGCTGCGCTGGGGCATGGTCCGCCGGATGGCCTACACCTGGGGCCTGACCCTGCCGGCCGCCGCCGTGGTCTCCGGCGCGGCCGCGCTGGTCGCCGACCGCGGCAACTGGGGCGTGGCCCTGGTGGGCCTGGCGCTGGTGGCGGGCGCCGGTTCGATGTGGCTGGTCTCGCGCCGCCAGCCGGTGCACGCGGACAACGTCAACGGCGAGGCGCAGCCCGCCGTCGAACTGCCCGCCGTCCCCGCCCCGACCACCCTCGCGGCCTGAGAGGAACCCCCGCCATGAACATCAAGTGGGCCGCACTGGCCGAGACCACGGGCGTCAGCCTGCTCGTCACCCTCGCCGTGGTCGTCGTCTTCGCACTCGGCAACCTCGCCCTGTCCCGCCGGGAGGCCGCCGTCACGGCGGGCACCGGCAAGGGCGTCCCCGCCCTGGTCGCCGCGGGCGTCTGCTTCGCGGCCTGCGCGGCCGTGGTGCTGTACGGCATCTCGCTGATCGCCGCGAAGTAACCCCGCGCAGCACGCCCCCGCGCAGCACGCGGCACGCACGACGAAGGACGCACGACGAAGGGCCCCCGCCACCGTGGCGGGGGCCCTTCTCGCATGTCGTCGGCGGACGGCCGCCGGTCAGTCGGCGACCAGCTCCGCGGCCTTGGCCCCGGCCTCGGCGGGGGCGGCCGGGCGCTCCTCGTTGGAGGTGCGCAGCGGCACCTCGCGGATGAACAGCACCAGCAGGAAGCCCACCACCGCGAACGGCGCGGCGATCAGGAAGACCGTGCCCACGCCGTGGCCGAACGCGTCGGTGACCAGCGGGACGACCTGGGCGGGCAGCTTCTTGAGGTCCGGGATGCCGTCGCCGCCCGCGCCGGAGGCGGGGATGCCGGCCTTGGCGAAGTTCTCCGCCGTGTAGCTGGCGACCTTGTGCCCGAGCAGCGCGCCGAGCGCGGAGACGCCCATCGCGCCGCCCATGGTGCGGAAGAAGGTGACGGTAGAGCTGGCGGCGCCGAGCTCGTTGCGCGGCACCGTGTTCTGCACCGCGAGCACCAGGTTCTGGCTGGTCAGGCCGAGGCCGATGCCGGCCAGCAGCATGTAGAGGGCGAGCAGCCCGTACGCGGTGTCGGCCCGGGCGGTGCCCATCAGGCCGAGGCCGGCGGCGAGCAGCACGGTGCCGGCGACCAGGAAGCCCTTCCACTTGCCGTACTTGGTGATCAGCTTGCCGGCCACCGTGGAGGAGACCGCCAGGCCGAAGATCATCGGGAGGGTGAGCAGGCCGGCCTGGGTGGGGGTCTTCTCCTTGGCGAGCTGGAAGTACTGGCCGAGGAAGGTGGTGGTGCCGTACATGCCGACGCCGACGAAGGCGCTGGCGACCGCGGCGAGGGTGACGGTGCGGTGGCGGAACAGGTCGAGCGGGATCAGCGGCTCGGTGGCGCGCTTCTCGACCAGCACGAACAGGCCGGCCAGCGCCAGGCCGCCGATCACCATGACGGCGGTCTGCCAGGAGGCCCAGTCGTAGTTCTTGCCGGCCAGCGAGATCCAGATCATCAGCAGGCAGACCGAGGCGGTGATCAGCGTCGCGCCCAGGTAGTCGATCCTGGGCTTGCGGGCGGGGGCCTCGGGGAGCTTGAGGGTGCGCTGCAGCACCAGGATCGCGATCAGCGCGAACGGGACGCCGACGTAGAAGCACCAGCGCCAGCCGAGCCAGGAGGTGTCCACGATGACGCCGCCGATCAGCGGGCCGCCGATGGTGGCGAGCGCGAAGACCGCGCCGAAGTAGCCGCTGTAGCGGCCGCGCTCGCGCGGCGGGACCATCGCGGCCAGGCAGATCTGGCCGAGCGCGATCACGCCGCCCGCGCCGATGCCCTGCAGCACCCGGCAGAAGATCAGCATGCCGATGCTCTGCGACAGGCCGGCCAGCGCCGAGGCCAGCACGTAGATCACCATGGCGATCTGGACCAGCAGCTTCTTGCTGACCAGGTCGGAGAGCTTGCCCCAGAGCGGGGTGGCGGCGGTGATCGACAGCAGGGCGGCGGTGACCACCCAGGTGTAGGCGGACTCGCCTCCGTGCAGGTCGGTGAGGATCCGCGGCAGGGCGTTGGAGACCACCGTGGAGGAGAGCACGGCCACGAACAGGCCGAGCAGCAGGCCCGAGAGGGCTTCGAGTACTTGACGGTGGGACATCCGGTCCTGCGGGGGTGCGGGGAGGGTCGACGACATGCGGTTCCTTCGACTGAAATTTCGTTGCCTCAAGCAACTATACGTGGATAGTTGACTAAGGCAACTTTCTTCAAGCCCAGGTAAAGAAACCCTCCCGACGCGGCGCCCTCAGACCCCCTCGGTCAGCTCGTTGAACCGCTCCAGCAGCCGGGCGAACTGCTCCAGCTCGGCCAGTTCCCAGCCGGCCAGCGACTCCCGGAACCGCGCCATCCGCTCCTCCCGGGCCGCCGCGAACCGCCGCTCGCCCTCCTCGGTCAGCGACACCAGCGAGGCCCGCCGGTCCAGCGGATCGGTCTCCCGGCGCAGCAGCCCCAGTTCCTCGATCGCCCGGATCTGCCGGCTCACGGTGGCCTTGCCCACCCCGAAGTGCAGCCCGACGTCGGTCACCCGGGCCCGCCCGGACTCCCGGATGAACCCGAGCAGCACGTACGCCCCGGCCTCCAGCTCGGGGTGCACCAGCCGGGAGATCTCGGCCGCCCGCGCCCGGCTGCGCCTGAACAGCGTCGCCACCTCCCGCTCGACCGCGAGAAACGCCAGTTCGGCGGGGTTCGGCCCGTCCAGGGGGTCACTCATGGCGGACAGTATCGCGCAGCCCGCGCCTCCCCCGGCACTCGACCGCTTCATGGTACGAAGTAACGATTTGGACGTTTTTCCCGCCTTTGCCCCCGTTGAAGGAGACGCCCCACCATGGCCCACCAGGCAGAATCCGGAAAGGGCTTCCTCGGCGACCTCCGGGACGCGGTCACCCCGCGCGCCTTCTTCCTGGTCGTCGCCGTCCTGCTGCTCCAGCTCGGCTTCATCACCTCGTACGTGGGTGCCCTGCACCACCCGGCGCCGCACGAGCTGTCCATCGCCGTGGTCGCCCCGGCGGAGGCCGCGCCCAAGCTGGTCGACGCGCTGGAGTCCGTCCCGGACGACGCGGTGCGCGCCTCCGTCCTGCCGGACGAGGACACCGCCCGGGCCCGGATCAAGGACCAGAAGATCTACGCGGCCTGGGTGGTCGACCCGACCGGCACCGAGGACGCGCTGCTGGTGGCCGGCGCCCGCGGCCCGGCCGCCGCCACCGCCGCGGAGGGCATCGTCGGCAAGCTGGCCGCGAACCAGGGCCGGACGGTCGTGGTGGACGACACCATCCCGCTGGCCAAGGGCGACGCCGAGGGGCTGTCCGCCTTCTACCTGGTGGTCGGCTGGTGCGTGGGCGGCTACCTGGTCGCCTCGATCCTCGGCATCAGCGCCGGTTCCCGCCCGGCGAACACCGCCCGGGCGGTGCTGCGGCTCGGCACCCTGGCGCTGTACTCGGTCGCGGCGGGCCTGGGCGGCGCGCTGATCATCGGACCGATCCTGCACGCGCTGCCCGGCTCGATCGCCGCGCTCACCGGCCTGGGCACCCTGGTGGTGTTCTCGGTCGGCGCCGTCACCATGGCCCTGGAGTGCCTGTTCGACGTGGTCGGCATCGGCCTGGCGGTGCTGCTCTTCGTGGTGCTGGGCAACCCCAGCGCGGGCGGCGTCTTCCCGCCACCGCTGCTGCCCGCGTTCTGGCGGGCGATCGGCGAGTGGATCCCGAACGGGGCCGGCACCTCGGCGGCCCGCTCGATCGCCTACCTGGACTCCACCAACCTCACCGTGCCGTTCCTGGTGCTGGCGGCCTGGGCGGTGGTCGGCGTCGCGGTGACCTTCCTCGCGGTGGCCCGGGCCCCGCGCTTCGGCCGCCCCGTCCCCGCGGAGACGTGAGCGGCCGAAGGGGCTCGCGGGGTCAGACCCGCTCGGGCTCCCGGCCCGGCTCCTGGCCCTGGGTGATCCGGTCCGAGAACTGGGTGAACACGAAGCGGTTCATCGCCCAGTAGCGGAACACCATCGCCACCAGGGTGCCCACGATGATGCCGCTGGCGAAGTCGGCGACCTCCTGGGTCATGTGGCTCACGTCCGGCTCGCGCAGGTCGAACACGTACCGCGAGGCCACCAGCGGCAGGTCGTTCACGCCCACCGCCAGGGCGCTCACCACGAAGAACCCGGCGGCCTCGCGCTTGCGCCCGGCCGCACGGAACGACCACTGGCGGTTCATCACGTACGAGACCAGCGTGGTGATCACGGTCGCGATGGTGAGCGCCATGACCGGCTTGCTCTCCAGGACGGACATCTTCAGGGCGAAGTTGATGATCATGGTGAGGACGAAGCACGTTCCTCCCACCACGAGGAACTTCACCAGCTTGCGGTGCTTGACCAGGAACGGGCGGTAGCGCTCCGGGATGGCGGTCAGCGCGCGCTGCGTAGGGGACGGCATGCGGGAAGTGTCCCACGGGCTCGTTTCGGCAACCACCAGGGGCCTCGGAAGTACGCGCACTCCCGGGGCCCCCGGCCGGATCAGGCCGCCGCGACCAGCAGTTCCGCCGGTTCCAGCGCCAGCGCCAGCACCTCCCGGACGTCCGAGACCGGGTGCACCGACAGGCGCTCCAGCACCTCGGCGGGGACGTCGTCCAGGTCCGCCTCGTTGCGCTTGGGGATGATCACCGTGGTGACCCCGGCCCGGTCGGCGGCCAGCAGCTTCTGCTTCACCCCGCCGATCGGCAGCACCCGGCCGGTCAGCGACACCTCACCGGTCATCGCCACGTCGGTGCGCACCTTGCGGCCGGACAGCAGCGAGGCCAGCGCCGTGGTCATGGTGATGCCCGCGCTCGGGCCGTCCTTCGGCACCGCGCCGGCCGGCACGTGCAGGTGGATGCCCCGCTCGCGCAGCCCGGTCACCGGCAGCTCCAGCTCGGCGCCGCGCGAGCGCAGGTAGGAGAGCGCGATGTGCGCCGACTCCTTCATCACGTCGCCCAGCTGACCGGTCAGGGTCAGCCCGGTCGAGCCGGTCTCGGCGTCCGCCAGCGACGCCTCGATGTAGAGGACGTCGCCGCCGGCGCCGGTGACCGCCAGGCCGGTGGCCACGCCGGGCACCGCGGTGCGCCGCTCGGCCGGCTCCTGCGCCGCCTCCGGCACGTGGTGCGGCCGGCCCAGCAGGGCCCGCAGGTCGTCCGCGCCGATCGCGGCGGGCAGCTCGCGCTCGCCCAGCTCGGTCTGCGCGGCGACCTTGCGCAGGATCCGCGCGATCGACCGCTCCAGGTTCCGGACGCCCGCCTCCCGGGTGTACTCGGCGGCCAGCCTGCGCAGCGCCGCCTCGTCCACCGTCAGCTCGTCCCCGCCCAGGCCCGCCTTGGCGAGCTGGCGCGGCAGCAGGTGGTCGCGGGCGATGGCGACCTTCTCGTCCTCGGTGTAGCCGTCCAGGCGGACCAGGTCCATCCGGTCCAGCAGCGGCTCCGGGATGGCCTCCAGCACGTTGGCGGTGGCCAGGAACACCACGTCCGAGAGGTCGAGCTCGACCTCCAGGTAGTGGTCCCGGAAGGTGTGGTTCTGCGCCGGGTCGAGCACCTCCAGCAGGGCCGCCGCCGGGTCGCCCCGGTAGTCCGAGCCGACCTTGTCGATCTCGTCCAGCAGCACCACCGGGTTCATCGTCCCGGCCTCCTTGACCGCCCGGACGATCCGGCCGGGGATCGAGCCCACGTACGTCCTGCGGTGGCCGCGGATCTCCGCCTCGTCCCGCACGCCGCCGAGCGCGACCCGGACGAACGACCGGCCCATCGCCTTCGCGACCGACTCGCCGAGCGAGGTCTTGCCCACCCCGGGCGGCCCGACCAGCGCCAGCACCGCTCCCCCGCGACGCCCGCCGATCTGGCCCAGGCCCTGGTCGGCCCGGCGCTTGCGCACCGCCAGGTACTCGACGATCCGGTCCTTCACGTCCGCCAGCCCGGTGTGGTCCGCGTCCAGCACGGCGCGGGCCCCGGCGATGTCGTACGCGTCCTCCGAGCGCTCGTTCCAGGGCAGCTCCAGGACGGTGTCCAGCCAGGTGCGGATCCACGAGCCCTCGGGCGACTGGTCGCTGGCCCGCTCCAGCTTGTCGACCTCCTTGAGCGCCGCCTCGCGCACCTTCTCCGGCAGCGCGGCCGCCTCGACCCGGGCCCGGTAGTCCTCCTCCTCCGTATCGGCCTCGCCGTTCAGCTCGGCCAGCTCCTTGCGCACCGCCTCCAGCTGGCGGCGCAGCAGGAACTCCTTCTGCTGCTTGGCCACGCCCTCCTCGACGTCCTTGCGGATGGTGTCGTTGACCTCCTCCTCCGCGAGGTGGTCGCGCAGCAGGCCCAGCGCGTACTCCAGCCGGGCCGGGCGGTCCGCCTCCAGCAGCACTTTCAGCTTCTGCTCGGCGGTCGCGAACGGCGCGTACCCGATGTTGTCGGCCAGCTCGCCGACGTCCTCGATCGCGGCCACCCGGTCGACGATCTGCCAGGCCCCGCGGCGGCGCAGCCACTGCGTGGACAGCGCCTTGTACTCCTTGACCAGCTCGGCCGCCCGCCCGGCCACCGGCAGCCCCTGGTCCGACTCCTTGAACGGCGTGGTCTCCACCCACAGCGCGGCCCCCGGCCCGGTCGTCCCCGCACCGATCCGCACCCGCCGGACGGCCCGCACCAGCGCCGCCGGGTCCCCGTCCGCCAGCCGTCCCACCTGCTCGACCGTCGCCAGCGCCCCCACCGCCGCGTACGACCCGTCCAGCCGCGGCACCAGCAGCACCTGCGGCTTCCCCCCTGCGCTCCCGGCCCGGGCCGCCTCCACGGCCGCCCGCACCTCGGGATTCGAAAGTTCCAGCGGAACCACCATGCCGGGGAGCACCACCTCGTCATCGAGCGGCAGCACAGGCAGAGTGAGCGGAACGGACGTCGATGCCATGATCTCTCCCCAGTCAGTGAAGTTGAGCTGACCTGACTAAGGTCTGGCACCCCCCGATTGTTCCCCGCCCCCTGTTCGCTCCCGGAGAACACCCCCCGCACCCCGAAACAGGCGCGATCCCAAGAGCCCCGCGCCCCTGGCGGGGCTCGGGGAACTGCGCGAAGCGGAAGGAGCGCGCCGGAAAGATCGCGGCACGAACAGCACCCCGCCCCACCCGGCGAACCCCGCGAAAGCCCCCGCGCCGGCCCGGCTACCCCTCCGCCGGCGCGACCTTCGACCGGCCGCGCACCCGGCCGCGCGCCCGGGCCCCGACCGCCCGCCAGGGCCGCCGGGGGCCGCCGCCGCGAATGAGCGGCCAGAGCGCGACGCCCACCGCCAGTGCCGCCGGGTGCCCGACCGAGGTGACCAGGTCGGGGTCGGTCGCCACCTGGTGCGCGATCAGCGCGAGCCCGGCCCCCAGCGCGACCTTCCGCCCGGTGGGGCCGAGCAGTCCGGCGAGCGCGCCGAGCGAGGCGAGCACCCCGTACGAGACGCCGATGTCCATCGCGTCCAGCAGTCCGGCCTCGGCGTGGTCGGTGGCGACCGCGGCGACCACGACGGTCTGCGAGAGCAGCGTCGCGGCGACGTGTCCGGCGCCGAAGACGCCGAGGGCACGAAGTCCGCCGATGCGTCGTTCCAGGGGTGCGACGGTGAGGGCGAAGGCCCAGAAGTACGGCATCCAGACCGGCCCGGCGACCCACAGGCCGCTGCCGACGAGGGAGAGCGCGGGGTGGGCGAGCAGGTTGTGCGCGTCGGTGGAGGAGAGGGCCTGGAGCCGGTGCACGGTCTCCGGGTCGCCGAAGCGGGCGTAGAGGGTGGTGCCGAGCAGCAGTCCGAGGTAACCGAGCGCGAACGGGTTGGCCCGCGGGGTGGGCACGGCCCGCAGTCCGGGCCTGAGCAGTCGTCGTCGCAGTTCCGCGCTGGTCATGGTGCCTCCCGAACGCCTCGTCGGGCCCACCATACGGGGGGCGGGTGAGAGGTGTCTGAGGAACTTCTGTGAAGGGCTCCACCCGGGCGCGCTCCGGTCGCACACGTACCGTTACAGCTCGCAAGTGCTGCGGGTAAGGTACTGGCCCGTGCCCGTCCGAACGGGGACCTGCCAAACCTGATGCGTCCGCCGGCGGGGCACACCCACGACGGAACAGCACGACGGAAACAAGACGACTACGAGCGGAGCCCGCCGTCCCCGGACGGTCGGCCCGCGAGCCCTGGGGGCGGTGGCGTGACCGTGACAGAGATGCAGCAAGAGACGATCAGCAGTGGACCGGTGGGCACCCAGCGACGGGTGCTCGTCGTGGAGGACGAGCCCACCATCGCGGAGTCGATCGCGGCGCGGCTGGGGGCCGAGGGCTTCAAGGTGGCGGTGGCCCACGACGGGCCGGGCGCGGTGGACGGGTTCCACACCTGGCAGCCGGACCTGGTGGTGCTGGACATCATGCTGCCGGGCTTCGACGGCCTGGAGGTGTGCCGCCGGATCCAGGCGCAGCGCCCGGTGCCGGTGCTGATGCTGACCGCGCGGGACGACGAGACGGACCTGCTGGTGGGCCTGGGCGTCGGCGCGGACGACTACATGACCAAGCCGTTCTCGATGCGCGAGCTGGCGGCCCGGGTGAACGTGCTGCTGCGCCGGGTGGAGCGCGCCCAGCAGGCGGCCCGCACGCCGGCCCTGGGCAGCCTGCGGTTCGGCGAGCTGGAGATCGACCACGTGCAGCGCCGGGTCCGGCTGGGCAGCGGCGACGTGCACCTGACGCCGACCGAGTTCGACCTGCTGGCCTGCCTGGCGGCGCAGCCGCGCGCGGTGCTGACCCGCGAGCAGCTGCTGGCCGAGGTGTGGGACTGGACCGACGCGTCCGGCACCCGCACGGTGGACAGCCACGTGAAGGCGCTGCGCCGGAAGATCGGCGCGAGCTGGATCCGCACGGTGCACGGCGTCGGCTACGCGCTGGAGGCCCCGCTGTCCTGACCGGTGGCCGCCGGTCCGGGCCCGCCCGGGCCCCGCGCGGCGGCCCGACCCCCCTCTACCGGAACCCCACCGGGACCGAGTCGCCGAGGACGAGTCGCAGGGACACCATGACCTTTCCGCAGCAACGCAACGGGGAAGCCGAGCCGGCCCCGCCCCGGCCCCCGCTCGCCCGGCCCCCGCTGGTGGTGCGCGCCGCGCGCCGGGTGTGGGCGGACGTCCGCCCGTTCGACCCGGTCCGCTCGATCAAGGGCAAGCTGGCCCTGCTGGTGGTCGTCTCGGTGGTGCTGGCCACCGGGATGGTGGTGGTGGCGATCCGGTCGGAGACCCAGATCCGGATCATCATGATCTTCTCGCTGATCGCCTCGCTGCTGTTCATGCAGTTCCTGGCGAACGGCCTGACCGCGCCGCTGCGCGACATGACGGCGGCGGCCCGGTCGATGGCGGAGGGCGACTACAGCGGCCGGGTCGAGGTCTCCTCGCGGGACGAGATCGGCGAGCTGGCCGACACCTTCAACCGGATGGCGGGCGACCTGGAGGCCGCCGACCGGCACCGCCGCGAGCTGATCGCCAACGTCTCGCACGAGCTGCGCACCCCGATCGCGGCGCTGCGCGGCCTGCTGGAGAACGTGGTGGACGGCGTGGTGAAGCCGGACCCGAAGAACCTGGGCACCGCGCTGGAGCAGACCGAGCGCCTGGGCCGGCTGGTCACCCACCTGCTGGACCTGTCGAAGCTGGACGACGGCGTCGTCCCGCTGGACTCCCGCCCGTTCCGGGTGGGCCCGTTCCTGGACGGGGTGCTGCGCGGGGTGACGGTGGACGGCGCGACGGCCGGCGGCGCGTACGACCGGCGCGGGGACGTGCGGCTGGCGCTGGACGTGCGGCCGCCGGAGCTGGCGGCGGTGGCGGACGCGGAGCGGCTGCACCAGGTGGTGGCCAACCTGGTGGACAACGCCTGCAAGCACTCGCCGGCCGGCGGCACCGTGACGGTGCGGGCCCGGGCGGCGGAGGGCGGCGGGCTGCTGCTGGAGGTGGAGGACCAGGGGCCGGGGATCCCGGCGGAGGACCGCGAGCGGGTCTTCGAGCGGTTCGGCCGCAGCGGTTCGCCGACCGCGCTGGGGCCGGGCAGCGACGGCGGCACCGGGTTGGGGCTGGCGATCGCGCGCTGGGCGGTGGACCTGCACGGCGGCCGGATCCGGGTGGCGGAGGCGGCGACGGGCTGCCGGATCGAGGTCACCCTTCCGGGTGAGACGCCGGTCCCGGCCTGAGACTGTGGCGAAATCGGTACGAACCGGGTCCGGGCCGCTCGGGCCCGGTGTCCGCCCGGGGTCGCCAAGTGGTCCAGACCACTGGTTCGTCCGATTTCATGCCGGTATGACCACGACCGATCTGGGGGCGAGTTCCCCGATTTCCGGCATTCCTAACGCACGGATCCGGCCAAAAACCGGCCCGGCAATGTGATCTGGGCGACGCCTGACCACCGGGGACTGCGCGATCACTGGTCGGAGGCGTAGCCTTAATCCCCGCTGTCCACCATCCCAAAAGGAAGCGGAAGAGGGCGGTTGCCCCGTGTCGCCACACCAAGAAACCCCCAGCTCGGCAAGTTCCACTGGCTTCGGCCCCAATGAGTGGCTCGTCGACGAGATCTACCAGCAGTACCTCCAGGACCCGGCCTCGGTCGACCGTGCCTGGTGGGACTTTTTCGCCGACTACAAGCCCGGTACCGAGGTGACTCCAGTGACCCAGGCCGCAACTCCGGTCGGCGCCCAGCCGACCCCCGTTGCCGCTCCCGTTGCCGCAGCTCCGGCCGCGCCCGCCGCCCCCGCGCCCGTCGCGCCGGCGACCGCGCAGCCGGTGGCCGCCGCCCCCGCGCCGCTCCCGGCCGCCCCCGCCGCGCCGCCCGCGCCGAAGGCCGCGGCCCCGGCCGCCGCCGCGCCCGCGAAGGCCGCC
>NZ_JBSGET010000051.1:0-49267 GCF_053603035.1 Kitasatospora sp. NPDC004272
GCGGCCGGCACGGCCCCGGCGGCCGGCAGCCGCCGCTGCCGGACCGGTGGCGCCTTCCGGGGCGGTGCCGTCGGCAGGTCTGCCGACGGCCTCGCGGTAGAGGGTGGCGAGTTCGGCGGCGATCCGGGCGATGTCGTAGTGGGCCACGACGGGGGGGACGGGGTGGGGGCCGGGGCGGGTGGTGGCGAGGAGGGCGAGCTCCCGGGCGTAGGGCTCGGGTTCGGAGGGGAGCAGGCGGGCGTGCGGGGCGGCGTCGGGCGGGAGTTCGGCGAGGGCCGGGCAGGCGGAGTGGAGCAGGGGGAGCCCGGCGGCGAGGCCCTCCAGGGCGGCCAGGCCGAAGGTCTCCTCGCGCGAGGGCGAGACCAGGACGTCGACGGCGGTGAGGAGTTCGGGCACGTCGTCGCGTTCCCCGGTGAGCACCAGGCGGTCGCGGACGCCGAGCCGGGTGGCCAGGTCGAGCAGGACGGCCCGTTCGGGGCCCTCGCCGATCAGCAGGAGGCGGGCGTCGGTGAGTCGGACCAGGGCCTCCAACGGGACGTGGAAGCGCTTGCCCGGAACCAGCCGGCCGACCGCGCCGATCACGAACACCCCGATCGGCAGGCCGAGTTGGGCGCGCAGTCGGCCGCGGTGGGCGGCCCGGACGGCGGGGGCGAAACGGTACCTGGCGGCGTCCACCCCGTTGGGGAGCAGCCGGACCCGGTCGGCGGGCACGCCCCATTCGTCCAGGACCGCGGCGACCTGGCCGGAGACGGCGAGGGTGGTGGTGCCGAGGCGTTCGGCGCCCAGGTAGAGGGCGCGGACGCCGCGCGTGGTGGGACGGCCCTCGATCACGCCGGACTGCAGCGAGTGCTCGGTGGCGATCACCGTGCGGACCCCGGCCAGCCGGGCGGCCAGCCGCCCGTACAGCATGGCCCGGTAGAGGTGGGTGTGCACCAGGTCGTAGCGGCCGGAGCGGATCAGCCGGGTGAGCCGGGGCAGCACGCCGAGGTCGCGGTTGCCGCGCATGTCGAGGTGGTGGACGGTGAAGCCGTCGGCGCGCAGTTCGCGGGCGACCGCGCCGGGGTTGGTGAGGGCGGCCACCTCGTGCTCCTGGTCCTTCGGCAAGTGCCGCAGCAGCAGGGCGAGTTGGCGTTCGGCGCCGCCCGCGTGCAGGCCGGTGACCACGTGCAGGACTCTCATCGGGGCTCCCCCGCGGTGGCCTTCGGCTCGGACTTCGGCGGGGCCCAGCGCAGCCCGGTCACGGCGTCCCGCCAGCGGTGCCGGCCGTGCTTGGCGCGCAGCCGCCAGGCGCCGTCCCGGTCGCCGACGTAGCAGCGCGGCAGGGCGTGCCGACCGGTCAGCCAGGAGTGCTCGATGGCGCAGGCGTAGTCGTAGCCGGCGTCCCGGACGGCCCGGGCGGCGGGCAGGTCGACCGCGCCGTACGGGTAGCAGAAACCGGTGACCGGGGCGTCGAGCAGGTCCTCCAGGGCCCGCCGGCTGTCCGCCGTCTGGCGTTCCAGGGCGGCCGGGGAGAGGCCGGGCAGTGCCTGGTGGCCGAGGCCGTGCGAGCCGATCTCCCAACCGGAGCCCGCGAGTTCGACGACCTGCTGGACGGTCAGCAGCTTCTTGCGCGGGCCCTCGGTGTCCCAGCCGTTCTCGCTGCCGAGCAGGTCGGGGACGACGTACGCGGTGGCGGTGAAGCCGTACTCGCGCAGCACCGGGACGGCGTGCCGGGCGAAGTCCGCGTAGCCGTCGTCGAAGGTCAGGCCGACCAGGCGGGACTCCCGGCCGCGGGCCTGCGCGGCCAGCAGTTCGCGGACGCTGACGCCGCGCCGGCCGGTGCGGTGCAGCCAGTCCATCTGTTCCGCGAACCGCTCGGGGGTGACGGTGAGTTGGTACGGATCCTCGTCCTCCTCGGCCACCGAGTGGTACATCAGGATCCAGGGCGCGAGCCTGGGGGCGAGTGCCTGGGCCGGCAGGCGGGGGTCAGCGGCCATGCGGCTTCCCTTCGGCGGCGGTGGACGGGTCGGTGGTGGGCGGAGCGGTGCCGTCCGGCGCGCCGGCGGGCGGGGGGACGGCGGGTGCGGCGGCGGTACCCGGGCGGCGGGCCCGGGCCAGCAGGCCGAGCACCGGGCCGCGCACCTCGGCGGCGCCGAACAGCGTGCCGAGCGCGGCGAAGACCAGCAGCACGGTGGCGCCGCCGAGCAGCGCGGCGGGCAGCGGGTCGGCGGTGGCCCGGGTGGCCAGCCAGCCGAGCGCGGCGGCGGCGAGGGCGGCGCCCAGCAGCCGGGCCTGGCCGCCGAGCACCCGGGGCAGCCGCAGCGCGACGCCGCGCAGCATCAGGCCGCGCATCAGCAGCGCCGCGGTGGTGGTGATGCCCGCGGCGTTGCCCGCGGCCAGGCCGAGCGCCCCGAAGTGCGGGGTGGCGCCGACGCCGACCGCGACGGTGACGGCCAGGCCGAGCAGCATCGCGCCGACCGGGTACCAGTCCGGCCAGGTGATCCGGTCGCCCTCGGCGCGCGGGGTGTCGGCGCGGCGCACCACCGGGCGGACGCAGAAGTACGGCCGGACCATCACCCCGATCATCGCCTGCGCGGGCAGGCCGAAGGAGTAGACCCGGATCACCGCGGCGGTGGCGGAGGTGTCGGCCGGGCCGAACGCGCCGCGCTGGAACAGCAGGGCGACCAGCGCGGGGGCGCAGGCCATCAGGAAGGCGGTGCCGAGCAGGACCAGCGCCGCGGCCTGGCCGAGGTCCTTCTCGACCCGGTCGCGGGCGGCCGTGAAGTCCCCGGCCGCCATCGCCCGGGCCACCACCGGGAAGGTCACGGTGACGATCAGGATCGCCGAGGTCATCGCCAACTGGCTGACCTTGGCGGCGTAGTTGAGGTGCGAGATGGTGCCGGGCGGCAGCCCGGAGCCGAGGTAGCGCTCGATGAACACCTGGGCCTGCCGGGTCAGCGTGAACGCGGCGACCGGCAGCAGCGCCAGCGGGATCAGCACCAGTCGGCGGGCCGCGCCCCGGCGCAGTCCGCGCCGCCGTCCGCCGGAGCGCAGCCGGCGGGCGAACGGCAGCAGCAGCACGCCCGCCATCAGCGCGCTGCCGACCGCGACGCCGATCGCCGCGGAGCGCACCCCGAGCAGCCGGTGGCCGCTGAGCAGCAGCGCCAGGATGCCCAGGTTGTACATCACGTAGATGACGGCGGGCGCGGTGAAGGAGTGCAGGGCGCGCAGCGCGGAGGCCAGGTACCCGGCGACGCCGAACGGCAGGATGGTGAGCGCGGTGATCCGGGTGCAGGTGACGGCGAGCTGCGGGTCGGCCAGGCCGGGGGCGAGCAGGTCGACCAGCCGGGGGGCGCCGAGCGCGACGGCGCCGGAGAGCGTGCAGAGCGCGAGCAGCAGCCAGGGCAGCGTGGAGCGGGTCAGCTGCCGGACCGGGTCCGGCCCGTGCGGGCGCTCCTCGCGCAGGACGAGGGCCAGGCTGAAGGCCGGGACCATCAGGAACGCCATCGCGTCCTCGATCAGCAGCGGCGCGAAGGTCTCCGGGACCGTCCAGGCGACCAGGAAGGCGTCGGTGCCCTGGTTGGCGCCGAAGTAGCGGGCCAGCAGCAGGTCGCGGAGCAGGCCGAGGGCGGAGCCGGCCGCGCTGAGCAGCGCGGTGACGCCGAACGCCTTGGCCAGGAACCCGCGTCTGGCGGGTTCGGCGGTCGCCCGCGGGGCGGGGACGGCGGTGGCGGCGGGCCGGGCCACCGGCTGGTCTGTCGTCATGCGCCGTCTGCTTCGCGGGAGTCGGGGGCGGGGCCGGGGAAGGTGGTACGGGCGGCCAGGCCGAGCACCACGGAGGTCAGCACGGTGGTGGTGCCGCCGATGTCGGCGTAGAGGAAGTCCCAGAGCACCCAGCAGAGCAGGGCGAGCGCGGCCAGGCCGGGGCCGGTGGCGCGGCGCAGGCAGCCGAGCAGCAGGGCGAGGAACAGGGCCAGGTAGGCGACCACGCCGAGCAGGCCCTGCTCGCTGAGCACCAGGAAGTACATGTTGTGCGGGGAGAGCAGCGGTTCGCGCTGGAAACCGATGGTGGAGTCGGCGGCGTCGCTGCCGGAGGACAGCCGCAGCGGGGCGTGGCTGTCGCGCAACTGCTGGAACGCCTTGGGTCCGGCGCCGGTGACCGGGTGGTCCTGCCAGATCCGGCCGGCGGTGGACCACAGGTCGTAGCGGTCGGAGACCGACTGGTCGGGGGCGGCGGAGACCGAGCCGATCGAGCTGAGCCGCTCGGTGACACCGGAGGCGCCGAGGCCGAGGCCGCCGACCAGCACCACCGCGGCGGCGGCGCCGACCAGCACGCCCTTGACGGCGAGCCGGGCGTCGGCGCGCAGCAGCAGCACGCCGGCGGCGACGGCGGTGGCGATCCAGCTGCCCCGGCTGAACGAGACGGCCAGCGGGAAGGCCAGGAACGCGGCGCTGGCCCACATCGCCCGGCGCAGCACCCTGCTGCCGCCGGGGCGGCGCTCGGCGAGGGCGAGCCCGAGGGCGGCCAGCAGCCCGTACGAGACGACGGTGGACATCGCCATGACGTCGAGGGCGCCGAAGGTGCCGATCGCCCGGATCGGCTGGCCGGTGTAGGAGGCGCCGGTGCGGGTGAGGTACTGGTTCGCGCCGACGGCGCCCTCGATCAGGGCGGCCAGCACGAAGGAGCCGAGCACCAGGCGCCGGTCGCGGGTGTCGCGGACGGCGAGCAGCACGGCGACGGGGACCAGCACGAAGATCTGCACCAGCCGGACGAAGCCGGTGGCGCTGCTCGCCGGGTCGATCGAGTGCACGGTGGCGACGGCGGCGGCCAGCACCACGCCGCCCAGCAGCGCGCAGGCGGCCGGGTCGAGCCGGGGCAGCCGGCCGCGCAGCAGGTCGAGGGCGATCAGCCCGACCAGGGCCAGCGAGGCGAGGTCGGCCGGGGTGACGTGCACGGACGCGGTGACGTCCTTCTCCCCCGTCGGCACGCACACCAGGAGGACCGTCGCGGCCGCGAGCCAGCTCGCCCTGGGCGGGACTATTGCGGCCAACCGCCTGGCGGGGTGCGGGAGTTGGAGGGCGATGGCCATGGGTTCAGCTCCCGTCCGGGCGGACCACCAGGGCGGCGGTGCGGAGCAGGACCTTGGCGTCCCCCCACAGGCTCCAGCCCTCGATGTAGCGGTTGTCGAAGCGCGCCCGGTCCTCGATCGAGGTGTCCCCGCGCAGGCCGTTGACCTGGGCCAGGCCGGTCAGCCCGACCGGGACCCGGTGCCGGTCGGCGTACTCGGGGTACGCCTGGCCGAACCGCATGACGAAGTAGGGGCGTTCGGGGCGCGGGCCGACCAGGCTCATGTCGCCGCGCAGCACGTTCCACAGCTGCGGCAGCTCGTCCAGCGAGGTCCTGCGGAGGAACTTGCCGATCGGGCCCATCCGGTGGTCCTGCGAGATGTTCCAGCGGGTGGCCGACTCGTGCTCGTTGGAGGGGCGCAGGGTGCGGAACTTGAGGACGGTGAAGACCTTGCCGTCCAGGCCGGTGCGCTGCTGGCGGAACAGCACGCCGGGGCCGGTGTCCCAGCGCACCGCGAGGGCGCAGACGGCCAGCAGCGGGGAGATCAGCAGCAGGCCGAGTCCGGCCGCGGCGATGTCGAAGCCGCGCTTGACGACCCAGCCGCCGCGCCGCATCGCGGGCGGCCCCAGGCGCAGACAGGGGAAGCCCCACAGGTGGTCGCCCGCGCCCTGGACCGAGTCGAACTCGCGCAGGCCGGGCACCAGCCAGACCTGGCAGCCGAGCCGGGCGGCGTGCCGCAGCGCGGCCAGCGTGTCGGCCTCGTCGGCGGCGCCGGAGGTGGCCAGCACGTGGTGGATCCGGTAGCGGCGCAGCACCCGGCCGAGCACCTCGCGGCCGCCGAGCACCGGCAGCGGGCCGCCGGCCGGGAGCAGCACCGGGTCCGGGTCGAGGTAGCCGACCGGGCGCAGGCCGTACTCGGGGCGGGCGGTGAGCACCGCGGCGATCCGCTGGCCGAGTTCGCCGGCGCCGAGGATCAGCACCGGGCTGGGGCGGCGGCGGCGGGAGCGGCGGGTGAGGTGGTGGACGAAGGCCCGGCCGAGGGCGGCCAGCGGGAGCACCAGCAGCAGCAGGGCGATCAGCCGCAGCGGGCTGACCGGGCCGAGGTCGGCCCAGCGGCCGGCCAGGCAGGCGTCGGCGGTGATCGCGAAGGCGGTGGCGACGGCGGCGCGGGCGGCCAGGGCGGGCAGTTCGTCGAGCGCGGACAGGCTGAGCCGGGCGCGGTAGAGGCCGCCGGCCAGGTTGAGCGGGAGCAGGGCGGGCAGCAGCAGGGCGGCGGTGGCGGCCGGGCGGGTGCCGGCGGGGGTGGTGGCGGCCGCGGCCAGGCCGACGGCGAGCGCGTCGGCGGTGGCCAGCGAGAGCGGCAGGGCGACCCGGGAGTGCAGCCGGCCGCGGTGCCGGCCGACGCCGGACGAGGTGCGGGGCGCGGCGGCCCCGGCCCGCGGGCGGCTCTTCGTCCGGGCGCCGGGGCGGCTCTTCGTCCGGGCGCCGGGGCGGTCGAGGACGCCGGTGCCGGGGCGGCCGTCCGGCCGGGTGCCGGGGCGGCCCGGGCCGGTCAGCGTTCTGCCCGGTCGCGGCACGCTCTCGTGGTCAATGGTCATCAGCGCACGAACTCCCCTGCTGTGTACCCGCCGCGGCCGGGCAGTCGGACCGGACGCGCACCGGCTCGGCGCCCCGGCCCGGTGGACGCGGTCCAGGTAAGCACCTGCTGCCGTGAAAGGCCGTCGACCATTTCGCTGCCGATAATGGGGACGAAGCAGGCAAAATCAGACATTACCGAACGCCGACCGGCGCGCAGGGGGCTGACATGCCATTTCATTCCACCCGCCCAATAATCAGACATTCAGGAAAGAAGGCCGCACCTGCGCGGGCGGGCGTTCACGGTCTGACAAACGATCAGAACCGCTGCGGGACACGGTCCTTGCGGGCCACCGGCACCGCGCCACCCCGAACAATCGTCCGGTAGACCGCCGCCACCTGCTGGATCACCCCGCGAATATCGTGATGATCTGCCATGTGTGACCGGGCCAGAACTCCACGCCTTTCGCATTCCGCCCGGTCACCCAGGAATTCGGCCAGTCGTTCGGCCAGCGCGACGGGATTCTCCGGCGGCACCACCGCGCGCTCCCGCTCCCCCGGCGGCAGGCACTCCCGGGCCCCCGGCACGTCGGTCAGCAGCACCGGCCGGCCGCAGGCCATCGCCTCCAGCGGGGCCAGCGCCATCCCCTCCCAGCGCGAGGGCAGCACCGCCAGGTCGGCCGCCGCCAGCCACAGCCGCGGGTCCGCCACGTCGCCCACCATCCGCACCCGGGACGGGTCCGGCAGCGAGCGCACCTGCTCGGCCAGCGCCTCCGCGTCCGGACCGCCGCCGACCAGCACCAGCCGGGCCGCCGGGCGGGCCAGCTGCACCCGCGTCCAGGCGTCCAGCAGCACGTCCTGGCCCTTCTGCCGACACAGCCGCCCCACGCACACCGCCAGCGGGTCGGCCCGGTCCAGGCCCAGGGTCATCCGGGCCGCCCGCCGGGAGGCCGGGTCGGCGGGCGCGAAGTGCTCCAGGTCCACGCCGTTGGGCACCACCCGCCAGTCGGCGACCAGCCCGGCCCCCTCGCCGTCGGCCCGCTCCCGCTCGCTGACGCACAGCACGGTGCGGGCCCAGCGGGTGGCGTGCCGCTCCCAGCGCAGGCTGGCCTCGGCCATCGCGCCGTCCACCGCCGCGAACGACCAGGCGTGCGGCTGGAACACGGTGGGCGGGGTGCCGCGGGCCGCCAGCCGTCCGGCCAGCCCGGCCTTGGCGCTGTGCAGGTGCAGCACGTCCGGGCCGGTGCGGCGGATGATCCGGCGCAGCCGCCAGGTCTCCCCGGCGACGCCCGCGCCGGGCGAGCGTTCGGCGGGCCAGTCCAGCACCCGGGCGCCGGCCGCGGCGGCCTCGCGGGCGAGCCGGCCGCCGGGGGGGCACGCCACCAGGACCCGGCACCCCGCCGCGCGCTGCCCGCGCACCAGGTCCACCACCACCCGGGCCACCCCGCCGTCGACCGGCTGGGACACATGAAGGATCGTCATCTGCACGGCCCGGAGCCTAAGTTGACGGTAGCGCCCGCCCGGGCCCGCTTCACCCGTCCGGGGAAACCAGACACCCGTACGGCTGACGCGCCGCACGGGTGTCCGAGTGCCGGGGTGCTCAGCCGAGTTCGGCCGCCAGGTTGGCCAGCACCTGGTCGTGGATCCGGTTCAGGCCCTTGGGCGCGAACGTCCGCTCGAAGAAGCCGCCGATGCCGCCGGCGCCGGTCCAGGTCGCCTCCACGGTGACCCGGCTGCCGCTCTCGCCGACCGCCGACACCGTCCAGGTGATCACCATCGAGGAGTTGGCGTCGGTCTCCACCAGCTTCTCCGGGCTGGGCGCCGACACCGTGAACAGGCAGTCGCGCACCCGGCTCTCGGTCGCCTGCAGCTTCCAGTGCACCTGCGTCCCGGCGCCCCGGCCGCCGGAGCGCACCTCGTACTCGCTGTACTGCGCGGGCAGCAGCTTCGGCCGGGTCACCGCGTAGTCGGCCAGCACCTCGTACACCCGCGCCGGGTCGGCCCCGTACGTCCGCTCGGTGGTGGCGTGCACCTTGCCCATCGCTTCACTTCTCCTCGGTCGGCTGCTCGACGGTCGGCCCCACCCAATCACCGACCCGGACGGCCGCCAAACCGGGGGCGGCGGGCCGCGTTAGGCTGGGCGGATGCTCGATGAGGTGAAGGCGCTGCGCTATGTCGACCCGCTGCGGGCGGGGGGGTCGGTGCCCGGGGTGGTGGAGGCCGACGACCTGGGGACGTACGTGGTGAAGTTCACCGGGGCGGCGCAGGGGGTGAAGGCGCTGGTGGCCGAGGTGATCGTGGGCGAGCTGGCGCGGCGGCTGGGGCTGCGGGTGCCGCCGCTGGTGCTGGTGGACTTCGACCCGGCGGTGGCCGCGGACGAGCCGGACCAGGAGATCCAGGACCTGCTGCGGGCCAGTGCCGGGCGCAACCTCGGGATGGACCTGCTGCCGGGGGCGCGGGACTTCCGGCCGGGGATGATCGAGGTGTCGCCGGCCGAGGCGGGCCGGGTGGTCTGGCTGGACGCGCTGACCGGGAACGTGGACCGCAGCGTGCACAACCCCAACCTGATGGTGTGGCACGGGCGGCTGTGGCTGATCGACAACGGCGCGGGCCTGGTCTTCCACCACCGCTGGGCGTCCGCGGCCGCCTCGGTGCACAAGCGCTACGACCTGAGCGGCCACGCGCTGGGCGGCTCCGCGCCCGACCTGGCCGCCGCCGACGCGGCGCTCGCCCCGCTGGTGACGCCGGAACTGCTGGGCGAGGTGGCCGCGCTGGTGCCGGACGCCTGGCTGGCCGACGAGCCGGGTTTCGACTCGCCGACCGCGGTGCGGGAGGCGTACGTGGCGCACCTGGCCGCCCGGGTGGCGCACTCGGCGGCCTGGCTGCCGGAGGGCTTCGCAACGCCCGAGCAGATCCGGGCCGCCGAGGAACGGGCCGCCGCCGCGCGACTGGCAGCCCGTCCGGCCTGGTTGAAGCAGGTCCCGAACCGGGCCGGCCTGGCTCCGGTGGAGCCGGACTGGTCCCGGCACGTCGGCGGGGAGTGAGCTACTGGCGGCGGGTCAGTTGCGCCACCAGTCGGCCGCCTTCGCGGCGGAGACCACGCCCGCGCCGTAGAAGCCGTTGTTGCGCTCGGGACCCTCGCAGGTGGCCTGGTACAGGCCGGTGCCGCCCGGGTTGAAGACGCCGGTCGGGCAGGCGTGCGGGTCGGCCTGCTTCACCAGCAGGGCGCGCAGCTGCTCCGGGCCGGCCCACGGGTGGGTGGAGGCGAGCAGTGCGGCGACGCCGGCCACGTGCGGGGAGGCCATCGACGTGCCGGAGCTGTAGCCGTACTTGTTGCCGGGGATGGTGGAGAGCACCGCGCCGCGGCCGTCGGGGGTGTCCGGCACCTGGTAGCGGCTGTCGCCGCCGGGGGCCGCGACGGTGACCTTGTTCAGTCCGTAGCTGGAGTAGTACGCCTTGTCGCCCTTGACGCCGATCGCGGAGACCGCGACCACGCCGGGCAGTTCGGCGGGCAGGTCGAGGCAGCTGTCGTCGATCGGCCGGGTGACCGGGTCGGTGTCGTCGGGGCTGGAGACGTCGACCGTCTTGTGCGCCAGGTCGATGTTCTCGTTGCCCGCGGCGGCGACGTTCAGCACGCCGTTGCGGCGGGAGTAGTCGACGGCCCGGCGGACCGCCTCGCTGACGGCCGCCTGGTCGGGGTCGTCGGCGCAGTTGAACATCCACGGGTCGACGTAGTAGCTGTTGTTGGTGACCTGGAAGTGGTGCTCGGCGGCCCAGACGAAGCCGCAGATCGCGTACTCGGGGTAGATGAACCCGCCGTCGTCGACCACCTTGACGGCGGCCAGCCGGACGCCGGGCGCGATGCCCTCGACGCCCTTGCCGTTCTTGGCGGCGGCGATGGTGCCGGCCACGTGGGTGCCGTGGCTGCTGGTGGTGGGCTGCCAGGACTGCCAGTCGGTGTCGGGGCGGCCGCTGAGGCAGGACGCGGAGAGCTCGGGGTCGACGTTGGCGGCCAGGTCCTCGTGGGTGGCGTCGATGCCGGAGTCGAGCACGCCGACCACCACCGAGCGGCTGCCGAGGGTGGACCGGTGCGCCTGGTCGACGCCGATCTGCTTCATGTCCCACTGGTTGGCCCAGAGCGGTTCGCTGCCGTCGGCGGGCGCCGCGGCGGGCACGTCGGCCTCCTGGACGATGCCCTCGACGCCGCCGGCCTGGATGCCCGCGGTGCGGCTGGCGCCGACCGAGTCGATGGTCTTCGAGGCGCGGAGCCGGCCGGCGAAACCGGGGTCCGCGGAGCGGGCGATCACCACGCCTATCTGCTCGTAGGAGGCGACCACGGTGCCGCCGGCCACCTTGACCTCCCGTTCGGCCTTCTGGGTCTGGCCGTGGTTGGCCCGGGTGTTGACGACGTAGCTGAGCAGGGGTCCGTCGGCGGTCGCGGCCGACGCGGCGGCGGCGGGCAGGGCCAGTGCGCCGGCCGTGGCCAGGGTGAGGCAGGCCGCGGTGGCGGTGAGTGCGGAGCGACGGATCCGGGGAACTCTCATAGGGGTTGACCCTCCCGAGTGGCGGCGGCGCGATCGAGGGTGATCGATTGCGTCCGAATGGCCGGGAGACTATTCACCCGATATGACAAAAATCAAGAGGTAGTAAAGCAATCTCCTCAGAACGGGCGAGTGCCCGGTCCGCTGTCGGTCGGACCGGGCACTCGCGCTCGGGGTGACGGCGGATCAACCGCCGGGGGTGGATCGGCCGTCGGTGGCGGCGGCCGCCGGGGGCGTCGGCCCCCGCCGGGTCAGCCGCCGAACAGTTCGCCGTAGGTCGCCATCGCCGTGGCGATGTCGGCCTGCGCCCAGAACCGGTGGTACGTGAAGGTCGGCGCGGCGCCGCCGTTCAGGTACGTCTGGACCTTGGCGAACGAGGGGTCGTTCTTGTACCAGGACCGGATCGACAGGAAGGTGGAGCTGCTGTTGATCGGGTCGCCGTTGGGCATGGTGCCGGTCCAGCCGCTGGGCACCGAGACCGAGTCGTTGAACCGGCTGTAGTCGGTGCGGGTCTCCGGGATGGAGATGCCCAGCGCGTCCTGGTTGTTGGTCCACATGCCGTCGAGCAGCTTCTGCGCCGCGCTCTTGGCCGCCGCGTTGCCCGACTTGGCCGCGTAGTACGACAGCAGCTTGGCGTAGGAACCGGCCACGCCGACGTCACTGGTGTAGTCGAGCACGCTCACGTGCAGACCGCTGTTGGCGCCCGGGGAGGTGGCGTTCCAGGTGTCCGGCTTGCCGCTCCAGGACAGCGTGGACGGGATCTGGTAGCTGCCGTCCGCGTTGAAGGTGGTCTTGGACAGCGCCCAGGTCACCCACTTGTCCAGGATGGCCTTGGCCTTCGGGTCGTTGCTGGAGTAGTAGTACTCCGCCATCCGCTCCAGGCCCCAGGCCTGGAAGCCGAACCACTGGTTGGAGGCCGGGTCGTGGTAGACCGGCGCCTCGTCGTAGAACATCCCGTAGAAGGTCGGGGTGCCGGCCGGCGGGGTCCCGTAGTCGCCCTCCCAGCTGTTGGTCGCGCCGCCCGCGATCGCGCCCTCGTTGGACTGCAGCCACTGGGTGAACTCGACCTGACGGGCCATCGAGGTGGTCCAGTCGGACTTGCCGGTGGTCGACTTGGGGGCCATCGCCGGGTCGTTGACCAGCGCGTACGCGGCCATCGGGTTCTGGTAGCCGCCGTGCGCCGCGCTGTCGCCGATCCGCCAGGACCAGCCGGCCGAGGTGTCGGTGGCGCCGCCCCAGGCGTAGTACCAGGACAGCAGGTAGTGCTCGGAGGTCTTGCCGCTGCCGGGCGCGCAGGCGCTGGCGCCGACGCAGTTGCCGATCTGCTTGAAGTACTTGTCGAAGAACGAGTACCGCAGGTAGTCGCCCATCTTGCCGGCCTTGGCCACCGTGGTGGCGACCTGCGTGCCGTTGCCCTGCGCCTTGGCCCAGGTGTCGGCCCAGTAGGCGGCCTGGATGGCGCGCGCGTCGGCGTCCGGCGCGTCGGTGTACTTCCACTGCTTGGCGTAGGAGTTGTCCTTGACGAACAGGTCCAGGTACCCGTTCTTGCCGCCGTACTTGAAGTTGTCGCAGGTCGGCTGCGGGATGGTCTCGAACACCGACTCCTGCGCACCGCGCTGGTAGGTGTTGATGAACGAGGGGCCGGGCGAGGTCGGACCGGCCTCGCACTTGCCCGGGCCGTTGCCGTAGCCGTAGACGTTGTCCACGTCCTGCAGCCAGTGCATGCCGTAGATGTCGTCGGTGCCGTACGCGCTCTTCAGCTCACCGGCGATCGGGTCGTTGCCCGCGGTGATCGAGGTGTCCAGCGCGGCCGGGTAGTCGCTCGGCAGCGGGCGCTCGGGCGCGTAGGTGGCCGGCTTGGAGGCGTTGTAGAACGAGTTGGTGGGCTGGTCGGCGTGCCCCGGGATCATGTACGTCTCCATGAGCGTCCATGCCGCGTTGAACTTCGACCAGTCCTGGGTGACCCGCCCGTACTGGGCCTCCAGCCAGATCAGGTACGAGTACGCCTCCGAGGTGGTCTCGTGCCCCTGGTCGGGGGCCTCGACCAGCAGGGTCTCCACCGAGTGGTACGGGATGCCCTCCGGCGAGAAGTAGCCGTTCGCCGGGTTCTTGATCTTGTTGTACAGCTGCAGGAACCGGTCGTTGTACACGCCCGAGGCGGCGGCCAGTTCGGTCACCGTGACCGCCGAGGAGGTGTACCCGGTGGCGGTGGAGGTGAAGGTGGCCGAGCCGGTGGAGGCCGCGTCGGCGGTGAGCGTGACGGTCTGCGCCGTCGACCAGTTGCTCGGGGTGAAGGTCAGCGTCGCGCCGGAGCTGATCGACAGACCGGTGTTGCCCGAGGTCCGGGTGGTGGTGACGGTGACGTTGGCGCTGGGCTGGCTGGACAGCTTCACCGCGAAGCTGCCGGTCTTGCCCTGGTTGACCGACAGGGTCAGCGGGGTGGCGCTGATCGCCGGACCGGACGCCACCGTGACGCCCGCCGGGGTCGACTCGCTGCTCGCGCCGAGGCTGTCGTACGCCTTGGCGTAGATCGAGTGGTTGCCGCTGGCCGCGCCCGTCCAGCTGTAGGTGTACGGGGCGGTGGTGGCGGTGCCGATCAGCGTGGTGTTGTCGTAGAACTCGACCTTGCTGATGCTCGCGCCGTCCGCCGCCGCCGCCGTGGCCGAGAGCGGGATGGCCGCCCCCGCCTGGTAGTTGGCGCCCGGGGCGGGGCTGGTCAGCGTGGTGGTCGGGGCCGCGTGCGCGCCGGTGCAGCTGGTGCCGTTGACCGCGAAGGAGGTGGGCGCCGCGTTGGTGCCGCTGTACGAGAAGTTGGCGCCCGCGGTGGCCGAGCCGCCGGCCGCGATGGTGCCGGCCCAGGCCGGGGCGGCGACGGTCACGTTCTTGCCGGACTGGCTCCAGGTGCCGTTCCAGCCGGTGCCGGAGAGGGTCTGGTTGCCGGTGTACGCGTAGGTGAGCGTCCAGCCGTTGAGCGCGGCGGTGCCCTTGTTGTTGATCGCCACGTTGGCGGTGAAGCCGCTGCCCCAGTCGTTCGTCGTGTAGTCGACGGAACACTGGACGACGGCGGCGGAGGCCGGGACGGCGACCGCGGTCGACAGGCCGGCGGCGAGCAGCGTGAGGGCTGCGGTGAGCGCCGAGACCCGATTTCGAGGCACCCGGTGACGGGTTGGGGACGACATGGCGGCTCCTCGGAGGGGGTGGGTGGGGGAGTCCGGGGACGGTCGTGCAGGGGTGGTCCGGACGGTCGGCAGGGGGTGCCTTCCGGCGCGGTCCACGGGGTCGTTCTGTGGGAGCGCTCCCAAATATCGGGAGGCATAAGCGGAGTGTCAAGAGAGTGCGCAGCCGAGGCCGGTTGGCAACTACCTTGCCCCTGGCTATGGTTCGGGGCGGGCCTGTGGGAGCGCGCCCATTTCTCCCCCTCCTTCGAGGAGTCGGACATGTCCGTCCGCACCACCACCCTGGCGCTGGTCTCGGCGTTGGCCGCGACCGCCGCGGCCACCCTCGCCCTCACCGGCGCGGGCACCGCGGCCGCCGCCGGCGTCCAGTGTTCCGTCGACTACACGACGAACGACTGGGGCAACGGCTTCACCGCGAACGTGAAAGTTACCAACGCGGGCACCACCGCGATCGACAACTGGAGCGTCGGCTACTCCTACACCGGCAACCAGACCCTCTCCGGCACCGGCTGGAACGGCACCTGGAGCCAGTCCGGCAAGAACGTCACCGTCGCCGCCCCGGCCTGGGCCGGCAGCCTGGCGGCCGGCGGCTCGGTCAGCGCCGGCGCCAACTTCTCGTACAGCGGCAGCAACGCGGCGCCCACCTCGTTCACCGTCAACGGCGTGGCCTGCAACGGCGCGGCGAGCCCCTCGCCGTCCCCCTCCCCCTCGCCGTCCGCCTCGGCCTCCCCGTCCGCGTCGGCCTCGCCCTCCCCCTCGGCGTCCGCGTCCGCGTCCGCTTCGGCCTCGCCGTCGCCGTCGCCCTCCGCCTCGTCGAGCGGCGGCACCGGTGGCGGCAAGGCCCCGGCGCTGCACGTCTCCGGCAACCAGCTGGTGGACGCCAACGGCAAGCAGGTGGTCCTGCGCGGCGTGAACCGCTCCGGCATGGAGTTCATGTGCGTCCAGGGCTACGGCTTCTCGGACGGACCGGTGGACGCCGCCTCGATCGCCGCGATCAAGAGCTGGAAGGCCAACGCCGTCCGCGTCCCCGTCAACGAGGACTGCTGGAACGGCTACGCCAACGTCAAGCCGGAGTACGCGGGCGAGAACTACCGCACCGCGGTGAAGAACTTCGTCTACGCGCTGCGGGACGCCGGGCTCACCCCGATCATCGACCTGCACTGGACCCAGGGCCTCTACACCGGCAACTCCTCGGGCTGCTCGGACGTCAACTCGACCTGCCAGAAGCCGATGCCGGGCGCCGGTGCGGCGACCTTCTGGTCCTCGGTGGCCACCACCTTCAAGAACGACCCCGCGGTGGTCTTCGACCTGCTCAACGAGCCCTACGCGGACCGCGCCGTCTCCGGCATCGACCAGGCGTGGAACTGCTGGCGGGACGGCGGCAGCGCCTGCCCCGGCATCAACTACCAGGTCAGCGGCATGCAGACGCTGGTGAACTCGGTCCGCGCGGCCGGTGCGAACAACGTCGTCCTGCTCGGCGGCCTGGCCTACTCCAACGACCTCGGCCAGTGGCTCGCCCACAAGCCGACCGACCCGGCGGGCAACCTGGCCGCCTCCTGGCACGTGTACAACTTCAACACCTGCGCCAGCCAGTCCTGCTGGAACTCGACCGTGGCGCCGCTGGCCGCCCAGGTCCCGGTGGTGGTCGGCGAGATCGGTGAGAACGACTGCGCCCACTCCTTCATCGACCAGGTGATGTCCTGGGCCGACGCCGCCAAGGTCTCCTACCTCGGCTGGACCTGGAACACCTGGGACTGCGGCCAGGGCCCGTCGCTGATCTCCAACTTCGACGGCACCCCGACCGCGTTCGGCCAGGGCCTCAAGAACCACCTGGCCGCCGTCAACTGACGAACCGTCCGGCCCCGGGCGGCCGCGCCGCTCACACCGACCGCCTCCGGCGGGCGTACGTGTGCAGCGCGGCCACCGCACCGGTGCCGAACCAGCAGAGCTCGAACGCCGCCCGGGCCGTGCCGTGCACGGGCCGGGCGGCCGTCGGGGCCGCGAACCGCCCCCACAGCACGGCGAGCACGGCCACCGACGCCGAACTGGCCGCCGGGCTCGACCCCGACCGGCGCGCCGCGCTCGCCGAGGGCCTGCGGGCGCTCGGCGCACGGCACGTCCCGCACTAGCGGGCGGCCGGGGGCGGGCGGTCGGGGTCAGCCGGTCGGGGTCGGTCGGCCCGGGCCGGCCGGTCGGGGTCGGTCGGACGGACGCGTGGAACAGCCGGGCGCGCCGAAGCCGCCGGGCGAAATCCGGTGTGCGGCGGTGCAGGTGACGCGTAGCGTGCGTGATGGTCCGTCAGTTCGCCTGTCCGAGAGGTGTCCTCGTGTCGTCAGAACGGCTCCAGCGCAACCAACTGGTGATCGACGAGTTCCGCTCCGCCGGCGGGGTGGTCGGCGGCGACTTCGCCGGGGTGCCCCTGCTGCTGCTCACCACCACCGGCGCCCGCAGCGGGGAGCCGCGCGTCATGCCGGTGACCTACCTGGAGGACGACGGGCGGCTGGTGGTCTTCGCGGCCAACGGGGGCCGGCCCGACCGCCCCGGCTGGTACCACAACCTGCTCGCCGACCCGGCCGCCCGCGTCGAGGTCGGCACCGAGAACTTCCCCGTCACCGCCTCGGTGGCCGAGGGCGCGGAGCACGACCGGCTCTGGGCCCTGCAGTTGGTGCGCACCCCGTACTTCGCGGACTTCCAGGAGCGGGCCGGGCGCCGGGTCCCGGTCGTCGTCCTGACCCGGGAGGTCGCGCCGCACTGACCGGGGCCGGGGCGCCCGGGTTTCACCAGGCGTACGCCTCGGGGGCGGGCTTGGAGCCGTTGGGCGCGGGAGAGGGGAAGAGCCGGTCCAGCTCGGCGAGCGTGTCGGCGTCGAGCCGGATCTCCAACGCGCGTAGCGCACCGTCGAGTTGGCCGATCGTGCGGGGCCCGATGATCGGCCCGGTGACGCCCTCCTGGGCGAGCAGCCAGGCCAGTCCGACGTGCGCGGGGTCCTCGCCGAGCCGGTCGCACAGCTCCTCGTACGCCGCGACGGCGTCGCGCCGCTCGTCGAGCGCGGCGGCCCAGATCCCCGAGCCGCTGCGGACGGCGAGCCCGTCGCGCTGCTTGCGCAGGACGCCGCTGAGCACCCCGCCGTGCAGCGGCGAGTAGGGGATCACGCCGATGCCGTACGCCCGGGCGGCGGGCAGCACCTCCAGTTCGGCCCAGCGGGTCATCAGGTTGTAGATCGACTGCTCGCCGACCAGGCCGAGGAAGTGCCGCTCGCGGGCCGCCTCCTGGGCCTGGGCGAGGTGCCAGCCGGCGAAGTTGGAGGAGCCGAAGTACAGCACCTTGCCCTGCTGGCGCAGCACGCCGAACGCCTCCCAGACCTCCTCCCACGGCGTGCTCCGGTCGACGTGGTGCATCTGGTACAGGTCGATGCGGTCGGTGCCCAGCCGCTTCAGCGAGCCCTCCACCGCCCGCCGGAGGTGCAGCGCGGACAGGCCGCCCTCGTTGGGCCCGGAACCGGTCGGGAGGTACGCCTTGGTGGCGAGGACGGTCCGGTCGCGACGTCCGCCGCCCCGGGCGAACCACCGGCCGATCAGCTCCTCGGTGAGCCCTTCGCCCGGCCGGGCGCCGTAGGAGTCGGCGGTGTCGAAGAAGTTGACGCCGTGCTCGTGCGCCCGGTCCATGATCGCGTGGCTGTCCTCCTCGGAGGTGCGCGAGCCGAAGTTCATGGTGCCGAGGACGAGCCGGGACACCGAGAGGCCGCTGCGTCCGAGACGGGTGTACTCCATGGGCTCCAACCTTTCCGTGAGGGCATGAGCCGCATCAGTCGGGATGCATGGAAGCTATAACTTGCAACACGAATGACGCAAGTAGCCGATGAACCATGACACCCGCGTATGCTTTCGCCATGGAGATGCAGTCGCAGGCACAGGCGGACACGTCCGGGAAGCTGCGCGGGAAGGCGGCACCCGCCGGCGGTCGGCCGCTGCGCGCGGACGCCGAACGGACGGTGACGGCGATCCTGGAGGCGGCCGAACGCACCCTCGGCCGGGACCCGGCGGCCACCATGGAGCAGATCGCCGAGGCCGCCGGCGTCGCCCGCACCACCGTGCACCGGCGCTTCGCCACCCGCGAGGCACTGGTCGACGCACTGGCCCTGTGGGCCACCCGGCGGTTCGCCGCGGCCGTGGCGGAAGCCCGCCCCGACACCGCCCCGCCCCTGGTCGCGCTCTACCGGACGACCGCCAACGTCCTTGCGATCAAGGTGGGTTGGGGATTCGCGATGAGCCAGGCATCCTCCGCCGACCCGGAGGTGGCACGCATCCACGCCGAGGTGCGGGAGACCTGCGAGCGGCTGTTCGTCCGCGCCCGGGAGGCGGGCGTCCTGCGCCTCGACGTCGACGTGCCGTGGACGCGGCAGGTCTACTACGCCCTGATCCACCAGGCCGCCCAGCGCCGGGACGGCGCGGACCCCGACGCCCTCGCCACACTCGTCGTGGACACCCTGCTCCGAGGCGCCGGAACACCGCACCCGGACTGGCTGTGACGGCCATGACCACTGGCAAAATCCTTGCCAGATAGGCGAGTTCGGCCCTTCGCGGTGTGCCCGGCGCGGCTGGCGGATGATCACCCCGGCGGCGGCGAAGCGCTCCGGGCCACCGGACAACAGCCTTGCTGAAAAACGTGGTTCGGCCGTTCGCGGTGCGCCCGGCGCGCTCGGCCCGCCCGCCGGAGGCGGCGAGGTGTTCTCGCGCCCCCAGGGCAGCGCACACCGCACTTCCCCCGGGCAACAGCCTTGCCGTCAGCGGCGGTTCAGCCGGTCGCGGTCCGCTCAGCGCGCCTGGCGGATGGTCACGCCGGCGGCGGCGAGGCGTTCCAGTGCCGGGTGGGCGGGGTCCGCGTCGGTGATCAGGCCGGCGACGCGGTCCCAGGGCAGGACGCGGAACGGGGAGGCGGCGCCGATCTTCTCGGCGGAGGCCAGGATCCAGGTCTCGGCGGCCCGGGCGGACAGGGCGCGCTTCATCGCGGCCTCGTCCGCGTCGCCGGTGGTGAGTCCCGCCTCGGGGTGGACGCCGGTGACGCCGAGCAGGCAGAGGTCGGCGGAGACGTTCTGCGCGGCCTCGACGGCGGCGGCGCCGCAGGCGACCGCGGAGTGCTTGAACACCCGGCCGCCGAGCAGGAACAGTTCGGCCCGGGGGTGCTCCAGCAGGGCCGCCGCCACCGTCGGACTGTGGGTGATCACGGTGCAGTCGAGGTCGGGCGGGAGCAGGCCGGCGACGGCGAGCGCGGTGGTGCCGCCGTCCAGGATCAGCGTGCCGCCGGGGCGGATCAGTTCGACGGCCGCGGCGGCGACCCTGCGCTTGCCGCCGGGCGCCACCGACTGCCGCTCGGTGTAGTCCGCCATCGCCGGGGAGGCGGGCAGCGCGCCGCCGTAGACCCGTTGGCACAGGCCCTCGGCGGCGAGGTCGCGCAGGTCGCGGCGGACGCTGTCCTCGGAGATGCCGAGTTCGGCGGCGACGTCCTTGGCCACCACCTTGCCCTCCCGGGCCAGCAGTTCGAGCAGGTGGTCGCGCCGTTCAGCAGCCAGCATCCGCATTCTCTCCTGTTCTTTCACGTTTCTGCATGTATCGTAGCGCCCCATGACCCAGCAGACCGCAACGACCCCGTCCACGGCCCGCCCCGGCACCGGCCCCGACTCCCCCATGCTCGTCCTGATCGCCGGCCCCTACCGCTCCGGCACCGGCGGCGACCCGGCCGCGATGGCCGCCAACCTGGCCCGGCTGGAGGAGGCCGCCTGGCCGGTCTTCGCCGCCGGGCACCTGCCCGTGATCGGCGAGTGGATCGCCCTGCCGGTGCTCCGCTCGGCCGGGGCGGGCCCCACCGACCCGCTGGCCGAACAGGTCCTCTACCCGGCCGCGGACCGGCTGCTCGCCCACTGCGACGCCGTGCTCCGGCTGCCCGGCGACTCCACCGGCGCCGACCAGGACGTCGCCACCGCCCGCCGCCGCGGCCTGCCGGTCTACCACGACGCCGCCGAACTCCCGCGCCGCACCCGGCAGGAGGACGCGTGAGCGCCCGCCCGGGGATCGACCTCCCCGACCACCGCGGCCGCACCGGCCTGGACCGCGCCGGGCGCGACCTGCGCCGCAACCCCGGCGTGCGGGTGCGCGAGGTCGAACTCACCTCGCAGGGCTGGCACGTGCTGCGCCGCACCACCTTCGACTACCGCCGCCGCGACGGCCGCTGGACCACCGAGCAGCGCGAGACCTACGACCGGGGCGACGGCGCGGCCGTCCTGCCGTACGACACCGCGCGCGGCACCGTCCTGCTGACCCGCCAGTTCCGCTACCCGGCCTACGTCAACGGGCACCCGGACGGGATGCTGATCGAGGCGGCGGCCGGGCTGCTGGACCCGGGCGAGGCGGGCGACGCGGCGGCGGCCGTGCGCCGCGAGGGCCTGGAGGAACTGGGCGTCGAGCTCGGCCCGCTGACCCACGTGCTGGACGCGTACATGAGCCCGGGCTCGGTCACCGAGCGCCTGCACTGCTACGCGGCGCCCTACCGGCCGGTCGACCGGACCGGGGGCGGCGGCGGGCTGGAGGAAGACGGCGAGGACATCGAGGTGCTCGAACTGCCCTTCGCCGAGGCGTTGGCGATGACCCGGGACGGCCGGATCGCCGACGGCAAGACCGTCCTGCTGCTCCAGTGGGCCGCGCTGGACGGCCCGTTCGCCGAGCGGGCGACGAACGGCGCGACCGGCAGCACGGCGGACGGCGCGGCGGACGGCGCGGCGGACGGCGCGGCGGACCGCGACTAGAGCCGCCCCGGCGTCGACCGCGACGCCGGGGCCGGAGGCCGGCCCCGGGCCGGGGGCCGGCCTCCCTGTTCCGCCACCTCGCGCGGAACCGTGCAGAAACGTGCAAGAGGTGGTCAGAGCGGGGTGGGGCCGCCGTGGCGGGCGAAGAACTCCTCGGCGAACAGGGCGAACAGCACCACGTCCCGGTGCTCGCCCGCCACGAAGAAGTGCCGGCGCAGGCGGCCCTCCTCGGTGAAGCCCAGCCTCCGCTGGAGGGCCGGTGAGGACTCGTTGTGGGCGAGGACCCGGGCGGTGGCCTTGTGGTGGCGGCGCTCGTCAAAGGGCGAAGCCCTCCGGAAGCGCGCAGCAATCGGGGCGGGACCCGTCAGGCGGGTCCGGGAGGCGGGGGTGTCCGGCGGAGGGCGCCGCGCAGCAGGGCGGACCACAGGCGGGTTCGGCCGGGGCGGTCGAGTGCTTCGTGGGCGGCGAGCAGGCCGCCGGTGACCGCGCCGAGGAAGCCGCCGGCCAGGCAGTCCTGGCCGGCCAGGTAGAGGCCGTCGATGCCGGTGCGCGGGCGCAGCCAGTCGGCCCGGCCGGGGTGGCGGCCGTCGCCGAAGCCGGCCACGTCCTTCGCCAGTCCGTAGAGGCTGCCGCCGGGCCAGCCGCCGAAGTGTTCGGCGCTCAGTGGGGTGCCGAGTTCGTGGTGGGCCACCCGCCCCCTGGTGCGCGGGAGTTCGCGGTGCAGGCGCTCCAGCAGTTCGGCGGTCAGCTCGGCCTTGAGGGCGAGGTAGGCGGGGTCGCGGTCCCGCCGGGGCGAGTCCCGGAAGGGGGCGAAGAGCTCCGGCCGCACGTAGGCGAGGATTTCGCCGGTGGACCGCCCGGGGTGCCGGGTCGTCCAGGTCGGGTCCTTGGCGCTGGCGAAGGAGACGAACAGTCCGCTGGTCCGCTGCCGGGGGTCGCCGTCGAAGAAGGAGTCGCAGTCGCCGTCGGTCACCAGCAGGTTGTGCCGGGGCAGGCCGAGTTCCGCCGGGTCCCCGTCGAGGCCGAGGAAGAGCACCACGAACGGGAAGCCGCCCCGCATGGCGGCCAGTCGGCGCGTGCGGGCCCCGGTCGGGTCGGGGAGCAGGCCGGTGAGGGTGTTCCGCGCGCCGGCCGCGCTGACCACCAGCGGGGCCCGCACCCGGGTGCCGTCCGCGAGCCGCACGCCGGAGGTCCGGCCGCCGGTCAGCTCGATCCGGGCCACCGGCGCCCGGACGAACACCTCGCCGCCGCCGTCGCGGATCGGGCCGAGCATGGCGCGCGCGATCGCGGCGCTCCCGCCCACCGGGTACCAGCCGCCGGTGCGGAAGTGCTCGAACAGCACGGCGACCAGGAAGAACGGCAGTCGGGCGGTGGAGTCGGCCAGCAGCAGCGCGGCCTGGGTGAGCAGGGCCTGCCGCAGCCGTTCGTCGCCGATCAGCCCGGCGACCACCTCGCGGGCCGGGAGCAGGGCGCGCGGCGGCACCGCCGCGGTGCGCAGCACCCGGGCGAGCGGGCGGGCGACCGGGCCGGACAGGCGCCCGAGCGCGAGCACCGGCAGCACCGCCCGGCAGCGGGCGACCAGGTCGAACAGGGCCTCGATCCCGGCCCGTTCGGCCGGGAAGCGGGCGATCAGCGCGGCCCGCTGGGCGCCGGGTCCGACCGGTACGGGGTGCACCTCGCCGGCCGGGCGGTACTCGTCGTAGGGGTCGCCGATCGGGGCCCACTCCAGGGCGCCGCCGGTCAGGTAGTCGGAGAGCACCCGCACCGGTTCGCGCTCCGCCAGCTGCCCGACGTAGTGGATGCCGACGTCCCACTCCCAGCCGCGCCGGCGGTAGGCGTGGGTGTACCCGCCCGCGGTGTAGTGCTGCTCGAACACCGCGACCCGGCGGCCCTGCCGGGCCAGGCAGACCGCCGCGGTGAGCCCCCCGGCCCCGGAGCCGACCACCACGGCGTCGTAGCCGGCCGCCGCCCCGCCCTTCGTCAGGGGCCGTCCCACCAGCACGCTTCCCGCTGCCGCCACCGTGCACCGCCTCCGTCCCGACCGCCGTTCCCTGGAAACGAACCACGGCCGGACGCGTCACGGCGGACTCGGCACCGGAAGGGCGGGCCCGCCGGGTTCGGCCGCCCCGGGTGGGCGGGAGGTCAGCGGTCCCAGCGGGAGGTCAGCGGTCCCAGCGGGAGGCCAGCGGCCCCAGCGGGAGGTCAGCGGCCCCCGGTGGCGAAGTAGACCGCCGCGCCGACGGCGGCCGCGGCCAGGGCCGCGATCAGCGCCCCGCGCAGCGGCACCTTCGGTTCGCGCACCCGGCTGCTCTCCGGCGCGGTGTCCAGCGGTACCCGGTCGCGCTCCGGGCAGCGCTCGGGGACCTCGACCCGCCAGGGCCGCTCCGGGTCGTAGGAGACGTCCAGCGTCCCTCCGGCGGCGAACTCCTGGAGGTGCATCACGTTGACCCGGGCCCTGCCGTGCACCCGGTAGGCGGGGCGTCCCTTCGGAGCCACCGTCAGGTCCAGTTCCAGCCTGTGGTCCGGGCCGTCGCCCGTCGCCCGCACGTCCTCGATCCGGGCGGGCGCGGGCACCGTCGCGCCCTTGACGTGCAGCCCGGCCTGCCGGCGGCGGCCGCCGTACACCAGGGCGCCCGCGAGCAGGGTCGTCCACGGCACCAGGTTGATCCCGACGACGAACCGGGCGATCCCTCCCCCGTCCTCGTCGCCCAGCTCGGTCGCCCCCTGCACCACCGCCCCCAGCTCGCCGCCCACCACGACGAACAGCAGCAGCCCCACCCAGAACATCCCCGCTCCCTCCCCCGGGCCCGGCCCCCGGGCGCCCACACTCTAGGGGTACCGGGTGAAGGCTCCGGGAACCCGGTGGTGTCCACCGGGCGGCCGGGCGGGGTCGGAGCGGTTCAGTAGCGGTAGCGGACGGCTTCGACGAGTTCCTCGGGCCCGAGGTCGGCGAACCGGGCGATCTCGGCCTCCCGGACGTCGAGGACGGCCCGCCAGAGCGGTTCGCCGAGCGCGGCGCGCAGCACCTCGGACTTGCGCAGCGCGTCGGCGGCCCGGTCGAGCGTGGTGGGGAGGCGTTCGGCGACGCCGTCGGGGTCGCCGGTGGTCTCGGCGGGCAGTCGGAGGGCGGCGCCGAGGCCGGCCAGGCCCGCGGCGAGGACGCCGCCGACGGCGAGGTAGGGGTTGGCGGCGGCGTCGAAGCACTTGATCTCGGCGTTGGCCTGCTCGGGCGTGGAGCCGGTGATCAGGCGGAGCGCGGCCTCCCGGTTCTCCAGGCCCCAGCAGCGGTGCGGGCCGGACCAGCGGCCGGGGGCGAGCCGCAGGTAGCTGGCGACGGACGGGGCGCCGAGGGCGAGCAGCGCGGGCAGTTCGGCGAGCACTCCGGCCAGGAACGCCTCGGCCTCCCGGGTGAGCCCGTGCGGGCCGGTGCCGCCGTGGCCGAGGTTGCGGCCGTCGCGCCAGAGGCTGAGGTGCAGGTGGCCGCCGTTGCCGACGCCGTCGGGGGCGGTGACGGGGGCGAAGCTGGCGCGCAGTCCGTGCCGCAGCGAGACGGCCTGGACGGTGTGCCGCACCAGCAGGGCGGTGTCGGCGGCCTCGACCGGTCCGCTAGGGGCGACGGAGAGTTCGTACTGGCCCTCGGTGTACTCGGGGTGCAGTTGGAGGACGGTGAGTTCCTGTTCGCGCAGGGCGCGCAGCAGG
This sequence comes from Kitasatospora sp. NPDC004272, assembly GCF_053603035.1. Taxonomy (NCBI): domain Bacteria; kingdom Bacillati; phylum Actinomycetota; class Actinomycetes; order Kitasatosporales; family Streptomycetaceae; genus Kitasatospora; species Kitasatospora sp. NPDC004272. The sequence continues at coordinate 24,838 of NZ_JBSGET010000051.1, forward strand.
TCGCGCAGGTAGTCGCTGTTGCCGATCAGGCGGCGCATGCCGTACGCGGGGCCTCCTTCGCCGCCGTCGACGATCCACTCGACCTCGATGCCCGCCCGGACGGTCAGGCCGAGGTCGGCGAGCGCGTCGGCGGTGCGGCGGGCGAACTGGCGCTGGCAGCCGGGGTGCGGGTCGCCCTGCTGGGTCCAGCGGTCGCCGGGGGCCCAGGCCCAGCCGGGCTGGGCGGCGAGGCGGCGCAGGCCGGTGAGGTCGGGGACCAGGCGCAGGTCGCCGACCGGGCCGCCCGAGGGGGCGAGCGAGTCGTCGACCAGGAAGGCGTCGAAGCAGGGGGCGGCGCCGACACCCCAGCGGGCGGCGGACTCCAGGCCGCGGACGGGGACGGTCTTGACCCGGGTGACGCCGGCGTTGTCGACCCAGCTGACGATCACCCCGTCGACGCCCTCGGCCTCGATCCGGGTGGCGGCCACCCGGGCCTCGGCGGCGCGCTCGGCGCGTGGCTTGGCGGTGCTCATGGGCCCATCCTGACCAGGGCTTTCTCGGCGTTCGGGGGAGCGCGCCGGGAGGTCACCCGTCCGTGGCGGCAGGCATGTGACGCAGGTCACATCGAATGATGAAATTTCCGGGGAGCAGTTCCCCGTTTAGACATCTGTCCGCAACAAAACGGGGAGAGGATCCCCACTAACGGCCCGCCGCTCGAAGGGAGCGCACCATGACCGTCGTCACCACCGCCGCTCCCGTCCGGCGCGCCGACGCGGCCCGCAACCGGGCCCGCATCGTGGCCGCGGCCCGGGAGGCCTTCGTCGAGCACGGGGCACTGGCTCCGCTCGACGAGATCGCCCGCCGGGCCGGAGTCGGCAACGCCACGCTGTACCGGAACTTCGCCGACCGCCGGACGCTGATCCAGCAGGTCTCCATCGCCGTGATGGAGCGGATCGTGGCGCAGGCGCACGCGGCCGCCGCGGAGGAGCCCGACTCCTTCGCGGCGTTCAGCCGCTTCGCGCACGCCGCGGCCGAGGAGCGGATCGGCGCGCTCTGTCCGCTGCTCTCCGACTCCGTCGACCTCGAAGAACCCGAACTCGCCGAGGCGCGCGCCGAGATGAAGCGGGTCACCGAGGACATGATCCACCGCGCCCAGGCCGACGGCCTGCTCCGCTCCGACGTCGGAGCCGGCGACATCGTGGTCGCCATGGCCCAGCTCACCCGACCGCTCCCCGGCTTCGGCTGCCTCGACCTGGACCCGCACGTCCGGCGTCTCCTGCAGTTGCTCCTGGACGGCCTGCGGGCTCCCGCGCCGTCCGTGCTGCCCGGCCGTGCCGCGACCCTGGAGGACCTCACGCCCGGCGCCTGACCCAGCACACGGCACCCGGGGCGGTCAGCGCCCCCACGACTTCCCGCAGGACCCCCGTCACCGGCCGCGGTCCCGCAAGCACCCGTACGCCCTCGCACACACAAGTGGGTACCTCCATGTCTGACACCCTCCAGCCGGACCCGCGCCGGTGGAAGGCGCTCGTCTTCATCGCCCTCGCGCAACTGATGGTCGTCCTCGACGCGACCGTGGTGAACATCGCGCTCCCGCACGCCAAGGAAGACCTCGGCTTCGCCGACAGCACCACCCAGTGGGTGATCACCGCCTACGCGCTGGCCTTCGGCAGCCTGCTGCTGTTCGGCGGCCGGGTCGCCGACCTGTGGGGCCGCCGCCGCACCTTCATGGTCGGCCTGGTCGGCTTCGCCGCGGCCTCCGCGCTGGGCGGCGCCGCCGTCAACACCTCCATGCTGCTCGGCGCCCGCGCCCTGCAGGGCGTGTTCGGCGCGCTGCTGGCGCCCGCCGCGCTGTCGCTGCTCGCCGTGATGTTCACCGACGGCAAGGAGCGCGCCAAGGCGTTCGGCATCTACGGCGCCGTCGCCGGCGGTGGCGGTGCGATCGGCCTGATCCTGGGCGGCGCCCTCACCGAGTACCTGAACTGGCGCTGGACCTTCTACGTCAACATCCCGTTCGCCGCGGTCGCCATCGCCGGTGCGGTCCTGGTCATCCGCGAGCCCGCCGTCGGCCTGAACCGCAACCGCCTGGACATCCCGGGCGTGCTGCTGGTCACCACCGGCCTGGTCTCCCTGGTGTACGGCTTCACCCGGGCCGAGCAGGAAGGCTGGGGCGACAGCAGCACCATCGGCCTGTTCGTCGCCGCCGCCGTGCTGCTGGCCGCGTTCGTGGTCGTCGAGAGCCGGGTCAAGGCCCCGCTGCTGCCGCTGCGCGTGGTCACCGACCGCAACCGCGGCGGTGTCTACCTCTCGCTCGGCATGGCCGTGATCGGCATGTTCGGCCTGTTCCTGTTCCTCACCCTCTACATGCAGGGCGTGCTCGGCTACAAGCCGCTGGTCAACGGCGTCGCGTTCCTCCCGATGGTGGTCGGCATGATCACCGGCTCCACCCAGATCGGCGCCCGCCTGATGACCCGGGTCCCGGCCCGGTACCTGATGGCCCCCGGCTTCGTGGTCGCCTCGCTCGGCCTGCTGATCCTGACCCAAATCGACGTCAACACCTCGTACTGGCAGATCCTCCCCGGCCTGGTCCTGATGGGCCTCGGCATGGGCACCGCGTTCATGCCCGCGATGAGCCTGGCCACCTACGGCGTCCAGCCGCGGGACGCCGGTGTCGCCTCGGCGATGGTCAACACCTCCCAGCAGGTCGGCGGCGCGATCGGCACCGCCCTGCTGAGCACCGTCGCGCACAGCGCCGGCACCTCCTGGGCGAAGTCGCACGCGGCCGCCGCCACCGACCCGAAGCTGTTCCAGCTCCAGGCCCAGGTGCACTCCTACTCCATCGCGATCTGGGCGGCCTTCGGCATCCTGCTGCTGGCCGGCCTCACCGCGGGCGTCCTGATCAACGCCGGCAAGCCCGAGCACCACGCCCAGGGCGCCGACGCCGAGGACGCCGTCCCGGTCATGGCGCACTGACGCACCGGCGCACCACGCGCGAACGGCCCGCCCGGAACCCTCCGGGCGGGCCGTTCGGCGTCTCAGCGTGCGTAACGCTTGAGCTCCTCGGTGTCCAGGGTGACACCGATCGGGTCAGGCAGAACGACCTCGTGGCCGTAGGCCAGCGTCGCGACGCTCTCGTAGCGGCCGTCCTTCGGCTCGCTGTGGACCGTCACCGCGCCCGCGTCCCGGTCGATCAGCAGGTAGACCGGAATCCCTGCCTCGGCGTACGCCACCGGCTTCTCGACCCGGTCCCGCCGATGGGTGTCGGTGTCGTAGGACGTCACCTCGACCACCATCAGCACCTGCTCGGGATCGGCCCACTCGCCCTGTCCGGCGAAGGCCCCGTCCTTGGCGAGCGCGCCGTCGGGCTTCGCGTGCCCGGCCCGGTAGCGATCGACCCGCAGCCCTTGCTCGGCGTACAGCCACAGGTCCGGGCGGTGCTGCATACAGCGCTTCGAAACCCAGCGGATGATTTCGCCGTGGTCGCCGTCGGGCACCGGCTTGACTCCGATCCTGCCGTTGATGAACTCGAACACCACGTCTTCCCGTTCGGCCGCTATGGCGATCTCTCTGAACTGTTCGAGTTTCATCTGCGGGCGCTCGGTCGTCATGAATGGTGTCCTCCTTCGGCAGCTGCGGCCACAGTATGAGTCCGCCGGCGGTCCGGCGTGCCGCGTTCCCCCCTTCCTACCCGTCGGTAGCTGGGCTACAGTGTCGGCACGCGCCAGCGCCGGGCTTCGGGAGCCGCACCGGTGGGCCGCGTTCTCTTCTCCTGTGTGCGCGTCGGCGCCGCTCCACGACCTGTTCGGAGCGCCTGAGCACCACGGCAACACCCCGCTGACGGAACCGGAGCGGACCGGTCCGTACCGCGGGGCGCCGCAGTTCTTCCTTCGGTTCTTCCGTTCCCGTTTCTCCCGTGCCGCCGGCACACCCTCCCCCGTCACACCCTCCGTCCGGGTTCGCGCTGTCGCGGCCGGGCGGTGGCGGGGGCCGCGGCGCGGGCCCATGACAAGGAGTCTGGACATGGAGCGTCCCTTTCCCACCGTCGCCGTGGTCGGCCTGGGCACCATGGGTGCCGGGGTGGCCGTGGCGCTGGCGCGCAGCGGGCGTCGGGTGATCGGCGTGGAGGCCGGTCCGACGCAGGCGCTGCGGGCGCTGGACCGGATCGAGGCGTCCACCGCGCGGGCGGTGGAGCGCGGGCGGCTGGAGGCCGGCGAGCGGGCGGCGCTGCTGGCGCTGATCGAGGTCGGCGACGACCTGACCGCCGCGGCGGCGGCCGACCTGGTGGTCGAGGAGGTCCCGGAGGACCTGGAGCTGAAGCGGTCGCTGTTCGCCGAACTGGACCGGATCTGCCCGCCGGAGACGGTGCTGACCACCGGCACCACCGCGCTGAGCGTGACCCGGATCGCGGCGGCCACCGCCCGTCCGGAGCGGGTGCTGGGGGTGCACTTCTTCAACCCGGTGCACACGATGCGCCTGGTGGAGGTGGTGCGCACGGTGCTGACCGACCCCGGGGCGGCCGAGCAGGTCGCCGAGTTGGCGCGCGACCTGGGCAAGGAGCCGGTGGCGGCGGGCGACCGGGCCGGGTTCATCGCCAACGGCCTGCTGTTCGCGTACCTGAACCAGGCGGCGGCGATGTTCGAGTCCCGGTACGCGACCCGGGAGGACATCGACGCGGCGATGCGGCTGGGCTGCGGCCTGCCGATGGGCCCGCTGGCGCTGCTGGACCTGATCGGGATCGACACCGCCCGCACCGTGCTGGAGGCGATGTACGCGCAGTCGAAGGACCGGCTGCACGCCCCGGCGCCGGTGCTGGGGCAGCTGGTCGCGGCGGGCCTGCTGGGCCGCAAGTCGGGCCGCGGCTTCTACGCGTACGAGGCGCCGGGCTCGTCGAAGGTGGTCCCGGAGGAGCGGGCGGACGCGACGCCGCGGGCGGCGGGGCGCGAGGTGCGCGGTGTCGGGGTGTGCGGCAGCGGGACGATGGCCACCGGCATCGTGGAGGTGTTCGCCAAGGCGGGCTTCCCGGTGCTGCTGGCGGCCCGCAGCCGGGAGAAGGCGGAGCGGGCGAAGGAGCGGCTGGCGAAGTCGCTGGAGCGTTCGGTGGCCCGGGGCCGGCTGTCCGAGCAGGCCCGGGACGCGGCGCTGGCGCTGGTGACGCCGACCGGTTCGTACGCGGACCTGGCCGACGCGGACCTGGTGGTGGAGGCGGTGGCGGAGGACCTGGCGGTCAAGCGCGAGCTGTTCGCGGCGCTGGACGCGGTCGTCAAGCCGGGCGCGGTGCTGGCCACCACCACCTCCTCGCTGCCGGTGGTGTCCTGCGCGACGGCCACCTCCCGGCCGGGCGACGTGGTCGGGATGCACTTCTTCAACCCGGCGCCGGCGATGAAGCTGGTGGAGGTGGTGTCCACGGTGCTGACCGCCGGGGACGTCACGGCGACCGTGCTGGAGCTGTGTGCGAAGGTGGGCAAGCACCCGGTGGAGTGCGGCGACCGGGCCGGCTTCATCGTGAACGCGCTGCTGTTCCCGTACCTGAACGACGCGGTGCGGATGCTGCAGGAGCACTACGCGACGGTGGACGACATCGACACCGCGATGAAGCTGGGCTGCGGCTACCCGATGGGCCCGTTCGAACTGCTGGACGTGGTGGGCCTGGACGTGTCGCTGACCATCGAGCGGGTGCTGCACCAGGAGTTCCGCGAGCCGGGCCTGGCGGCGGCGCCGCTGCTGGAGCACCTGGTGGCGGCGGGCTGCCTGGGGCGCAAGACGGGGCGTGGTTTCCGCGACCACGCACGGCGGTGACCGGCCGTCCGGCGCCGGCCCCGCAGGGTCGTCCGGCGCCGGCCGGGGGCGTCAACCCGCTTGCGGCGAAGCCTCCTTGGGGCGCGGGGGCGGTCTCCTCGCGGTGGCCGCGGCCGGCCGTGGCGCCGACGGCGGCGCCGGTGCGCCGGGGCAGGCCGGCCGGGGCCGCACCGGGTGCGTGTAGCGTTCCGAACATGGATCGCCAGACCTCGTCCCCCCAGCAGCAGCCGCAGGCCGCCGGGCCCGATCAGCCGCGTGCGGGGGTGGAGTCCGGACCGGGCAGCCGCCGGGCCGCCGCCCAGCGCCTGCAGATGCGCCAGGACCTCACCGCCGCGGCGATGGAGCTGTTCGCCACCCAGGGGTACGAGGAGACGACGGTCGATCAGATCGCGGCGGCCGCCGGGGTCGCCCGGCGGACCTTCTTCCGGTACTTCCGGTCGAAGGAGGAGGCGATCTTCCCGGACCACGACGACACCCTGGTGCGGGTGGCGGACCTGCTGGCCAGCGCCGAGACCGAGGAGCACCCGCTGGACGTGGTGTGCCGCGGCATCAAGGAGGTGCTGCGGATGTACGCCTCCACGCCGGAGATGTCGGTGGCCCGCTACCAGCTGATCCGGCAGGTCCCGGCGCTGCGCGAGCGCGAGATCGCGGTGGTCTCCCGCTACGAGCGGCTGTTCACCCGCTACCTGCTGGGCCGGTTCGACGCGGCCGAGCAGACCCCGCCGAGCTGGCAGCGCGGCGGGGACGACGACTCGATGCTGGCCGAGGTGTCGGCGGCGGCGGTGGTCGCGGCGCACAACCACGTGCTGCGGCGCTGGCTGCGGGCCGGCGGCCACGGGGACGTGGAGGCGCAGCTCGACCACTCCTTCGGGGTGATCCGGGGGACGTTCTGGCCGACCCCGCCGAGCGGGGCCCGCCGCCGCGGCGCCTCCCTGGCACCCGGTGCCAGTGGGGAGGGCGGGGAAGCCGAGGCGGTGAGCGCACTGAGTGCCAGTCCGGGGGGTGAGGTGCTGATCACAGTCGCCCGGACGGACGCACCGCTGGAGACGGTGGTGGATTCCATCAGAGCCGCCCTGGCGGGCAGGACTTCCGCGTAATCCAGGCCGTTTCCGCAGATCAACCGCTGTTTCGAAGGCCCGTTCCCGCTTCCGGGGGCGGGCCTTCGGCCTGCCCGGGCCCGTCCCGCACCGCGTGTCCTTGCTCACGCCACGACTTGGCACCCCGTGTCTTTACGAGTGGCACAGGGTGCCACTACCTTGTTCCCACCGGCTGCGGCGCCGCGGCTCCCCACCTCGGCGCGCCGTCTTCCGGCGTCCCCCACCGAGGGGGCGTGAACCAGCAGCACCCACGCGACACCACCCACCCGTCGCACCAGCCAAGCACCACCCTCAGACCCTCAACGCGAAGCCGGTGTCCGCTCCCGGCTCCCCCAGACGCCCTGTGTCCCTCGCACAGGTACGCCTTCGGAGGCAGCCATGCAGGAAATTCTCGACGCGATCCTCAGCGGCGACGCCACGTCCGCCGACTACGCCGCCCTGGCGCTGCCCGAGTCCTACCGGGCGGTGACGCTCCACAAGGACGAGGAGCAGATGTTCGCCGGCCTGGCCAGCCGGGACAAGGACCCGCGCAAGTCGCTCCACCTGGACGACGTGCCGCTGCCCGAACTCGGCCCGGGCGAGGCCCTGGTGGCCGTGATGGCCAGTTCCGTCAACTACAACACCGTGTGGAGCTCGATCTTCGAGCCGGTCTCCACCTTCGGTTTCCTGGAGCGCTACGGCCGCCTCTCGCCGCTGACCGCGCGCCACGACCTGCCGTACCACGTGCTCGGCTCCGACCTGGCGGGCGTGGTGCTGCGCACCGGCGCCGGGGTCAACGCCTGGAAGCCCGGCGACGAGGTGGTCGCGCACTGCCTGTCGGTCGAGCTGGAGTCCCCCGACGGCCACAACGACACGATGATGGACCCGGAGCAGCGGATCTGGGGCTTCGAGACCAACTTCGGCGGCCTGGCCCAGATCGCCCTGGTGAAGACCAACCAGCTGCTGCCCAAGCCCAGGCACCTGACCTGGGAGGAGGCCGCCTCCCCGGGCCTGGTCAACTCCACCGCCTACCGGCAGCTGGTCTCGCGCAACGGCGCCGGCATGAAGCAGGGCGACAACGTGCTGATCTGGGGAGCGAGCGGCGGCCTCGGCTCGTACGCCACCCAGTACGCGCTGGCCGGCGGCGCCACCCCGATCTGCGTGGTCTCCAGCCCGCAGAAGGCGGACATCTGCCGGGCGATGGGCGCCGAGGCGATCATCGACCGCTCCGCCGAGGGGTACCGGTTCTGGAAGGACGAGAACAACCAGGACCCGCGCGAGTGGAAGCGCCTGGGCGCGAAGATCCGCGAGTTCACCGGCGGCGAGGACGTGGACATCGTCTTCGAGCACCCCGGCCGGGAGACCTTCGGCGCCTCGGTCTACGTCACCCGCAAGGGCGGCACCATCGTCACCTGCGCCTCCACCTCCGGCTACATGCACCAGTACGACAACCGCTACCTGTGGATGTCGCTGAAGCGGATCGTCGGCTCGCACTTCGCCAACTACCGCGAGGCGTTCGAGGCCAACCGGCTGGTCGCCAAGGGCAAGATCCACCCCACCCTGTCCAAGGTCTACTCGCTGGAGGAGACCGGCCAGGCCGCCCTGGACGTGCACCACAACAAGCACCAGGGCAAGGTCGGCGTGCTCTGCCTGGCCCCGCAGGAGGGCCTGGGCGTGCGGGACGCGGAACTGCGGGCGCGGCACATCGACAAGATCAACGTCTTCCGCGAGCTCGACGAGCGGAACGACAAGCACAGCGGGAACGCCTGATGGCCGCTCAGGAACGTGACCGGCCCTGGCTGATGCGCACCTACGCCGGGCACTCCACCGCGAGCGACTCCAACGCGCTGTACCGGCGCAACCTCGCCAAGGGGCAGACCGGCCTGTCGGTGGCCTTCGACCTGCCGACCCAGACCGGCTACGACTCCGACCACGTGCTGGCCCGCGGCGAGGTCGGCCGGGTCGGCGTGCCGGTCGGGCACCTGGGCGACATGCGGACCCTGTTCGACGGGATCCCGCTGGAGCGCACCAACACCTCGATGACCATCAACGCCACCGCGATGTGGCTGCTGGCGCTCTACCAGGTGGTCGCCGAGGAGCAGGGCGCGGACGTCGCCAAGCTCACCGGCACCACCCAGAACGACATCGTCAAGGAGTACCTGTCGCGCGGGACGCACGTCTTCCCGCCCGGCCCCTCGGTGCGGCTGATCACTGACATGATCGCCTACACGGTGGCGCACGTCCCCAAGTGGAACCCGATCAACATCTGCAGCTACCACCTGCAGGAGGCCGGGGCGACGCCCGTCCAGGAGATCGCCTACTCGATGTGCACCGCGATCGCCGTGCTGGACGCCGTCCGCGACTCCGGGCAGGTCCCGGCCGAGCGGATGGGCGAGGTGGTCGGCCGGATCTCCTTCTTCGTGAACGCGGGCGTCCGCTTCGTCGAGGAGATGTGCAAGATGCGGGCCTTCAACCGGCTGTGGGAGAAGGTCACCCGGGAGCGCTACGGCATCGAGGACGCCAAGCAGCGCCGCTTCCGCTACGGCGTGCAGGTCAACTCGCTGGGCCTGACCGAGGCGCAGCCGGAGAACAACGTCCAGCGGATCGTGCTGGAGATGCTGGCCGTCACGCTCTCCAAGGACGCCCGTGCCCGCGCCGTCCAACTCCCGGCCTGGAACGAGGCGTTGGGCCTGCCGCGGCCGTGGGACCAGCAGTGGTCGCTGCGGATCCAGCAGGTGCTGGCGTACGAGTCGGACCTGCTGGAGTACGGCGACCTGTTCGACGGCTCGCACGTGGTGGAGGCGAAGACCGCCGCGCTGCTGGCCGGCGCCGAGGCGGAGATCGCCAAGGTGCTGGGGATGGGCGGGGTGATCCCGGCCGTCGAGTCCGGCTACCTGAAGTCCAACCTGGTGGCCTCGCACGCCGAGCGGCGGGCGAGGATCGAGGCGGGCGAGGACCGGATCGTCGGCGTCAACTGCTTCGACAGCACCGAGGACAGCCCGCTCACCGCGGACCTGGACACCGCGATCATGGTGGTCGACCCGGCGTCCGAGCGCTCGGTGCTGGCCAACCTGGCGGCCTGGCGGGCCGGGCGGGACGAGGCCGCGGTGCGGGCCGCGCTGGCCCGGCTGAAGGAGGTGGCGGCCACCGACGAGAACCTGATGGACGCCACCCTGGCCTGCGCCCGGGCCGGCGCCACCACCGGCGAGTGGTCGTTCGCGCTGCGCGAGGTGTTCGGCGAGTACCGGGCCCCCACCGGCGTGGGCGGCGCCCCGGTCGCGGTCGCGGCCGAGCCGGGCGGCGAACTCGCCGCCGTGCGCGCGGCGGTGGCCGCGACCGCCGCCGAACTCGGCACCGGCAAGCTGCGCCTGCTGGTCGGCAAGCCCGGCCTGGACGGACACTCCAACGGCGCCGAGCAGATCGCCGTCCGGGCCCGCGACGCCGGGTTCGAGGTGGTCTACCAGGGCATCCGGCTGACGCCCGAGCAGATCGTCTCGGCGGCCGTCGCCGAGGACGTGCACTGCGTGGGCCTGTCCATCCTGTCCGGCGCGCACCCCGAGCTGGTGCCGGACGTCCTGCACCGGCTGCGCCGCGCGGGGGTGGAGGATGTGCCGGTGATCGTGGGTGGAATCATCCCGGCGGCGGACGCGGAGGTCCTGCGGGACGCCGGCGTCGCCGCCGTGTTCACGCCCAAGGACTTCGGCATCACCACCATCATCGGCCGGATCGTGGACGAGATCCGGCTGGCCAACAGGCTCCAGCCCCAGGTCCCGGCCACCGCCGCGACCAGCTGACCCCGGAAGGAACACCCCTCCTCATGACGACCGTGAACCGCCTCCGTCCGCGCCGTTCCTGCCTGGCCGTGCCCGGCAGCAACCCGCGCTTCCTGGAGAAGGCCCAGGGCCTCCCGGCCGACCAGGTCTTCCTCGACCTGGAGGACGCCTGCGCCCCGCTGGTCAAGGAGAGCGCCCGGCACCACATCGTGGACGCCCTCAACAACGGCGACTGGGGCGGCAAGACCCGGGTCGTCCGGGTCAACGACTGGACCACGCACTGGACCTACCGGGACGTGATCACCGTGGTCGAGGGCGCCGGCCAGAACCTGGACTGCATCATGCTGCCCAAGGTGCAGGACGCCGAGCAGGTGGTCGCGCTCGACCTGCTGCTCACCCAGATCGAGAAGACCGTCGGCCTGGAGGTCGGCAAGATCGGCATCGAGGCGCAGATCGAGAACGCCAAGGGCCTGGTCAACGTCGACGCGATCGCCGCCGCCTCGCCCCGGCTGGAGACGATCATCTTCGGCCCGGCCGACTTCATGGCGTCCATCAACATGAAATCCCTGGTGGTCGGCGAGCAGCCGCCCGGCTACGGCGCCGACGCCTACCACTACATCCTGATGCGGATCCTGATGGCCGCCCGCGCCAACGACCTGCAGGCCATCGACGGCCCCTACCTGCAGATCCGCAACCAGGAGGGCTACCGCGAGGTGGCCCGCTGCTCGGCCGCCCTCGGCTTCGACGGCAAGTGGGTGCTGCACCCGGACCAGGTCGCCGCCGCGAACGAGATCTACTCGCCCGCGCAGGAGGACTACGACCACGCCGAGCTGATCCTGGACGCCTACGACTGGTGCACCTCGGAGGCCGGCGGCGCCAAGGGCTCGGCGATGCTCGGCGACGAGATGATCGACGAGGCCAGCCGCAAGATGGCCCTGGTCATCGCGGGCAAGGGCCGGGCCGCGGGCATGGAGCGCACCACCAAGTTCGAGATCCCCGGAGCCTGACGCCATGCAGTTCGGACGCACCTACGAGGAGTTCGAGGTCGGCGCGGTCTACAAGCACTGGCCCGGCAAGACCGTCACCGAGTACGACGACCACCTGTTCTGCCTGCTCACCATGAACCACCACCCGCTGCACCTGGACGCCAACTACGCGACCACCACCGTGCAGGGCAGGAACGTGGTGGTCGGCAACTACGTCTACTCGCTGCTGCTCGGCATGTCCGTCCCGGACGTGTCCGGCAAGGCGATCGCCAACCTGGAGATCGAGTCGCTGCGGCACGTCGCGCCGACCTTCCACGGCGACACGCTGTACGGCGAGACCGAAGTTCTCGACAAGCACATGACATCCAAGCCGGATCGCGGCATCGTGTACGTCGAGACCAAGGGCTACAAGCAGGACGGCACCGTCGTCTGCACCTTCCGCCGCAAGGTGATGGTGCCGACCGAGACGTACGTGAAGGAGCGCGGCGGGGAACAGCCCGGCCGCCCCGAGCCGCTCGCCTGACCGCCCTCAGAGCCCCGGACGGGCGGGCCGCCGTCATCGGCCTTCGCCCCTACCCGGTTCCCGGGGGCTCCGCGGCAGCCACGCGCCGCGGAGCCCCCAACCCCTCACCCTCATCTTCACGAGCATTCACGGAGCCGCACGATGGGACGCCTCGCACAGACCGACGGCCTCACCGAGATCCAGCGGGACATCCTCGCCACCGTGCGGGAGTTCGTCGACAAGGAGATCATCCCGGTCGCCACCGAACTGGAGCACCGGGACGAGTACCCGACCGCCATCGTCGAGGGCATGAAGCAGCTCGGCCTGTTCGGGCTGACCATCCCCGAGGAGTACGGCGGCCTCGGCGAGTCGCTGCTCACCTACGCCCTGGTGGTGGAGGAGATCGCCCGCGGCTGGATGTCGGTCTCCGGCATCGTCAACACCCACTTCATCGTGGCGCACATGATCAACGCGCACGGCACCCCGGAGCAGAAGCAGCACTTCCTGCCGAGGATGGCGGCCGGCGAACTGCGCGGCGCCTTCTCGATGTCCGAGCCGGGCCTGGGCTCCGACGTGTCGGCGATCTCCACCAAGGGCGTCCGGGACGGCGACCACTACGTCCTGAACGGCCAGAAGATGTGGCTGACCAACGGCGGCACGTCCAGCCTGGTCGCGGTGCTGTGCCGGACCGACGAGGGCGGCAGCACCCCGTACAAGAACATGACCACCTTCCTGGTCGAGAAGACCCCCGGCTTCGGCCCGAACGGGACGGTGCCCGGCCTGACCGTGCCCGGCAAGATCGAGAAGATGGGGTACAAGGGCGTCGACACCACCGAGTTGGTGCTGCAGGACGTCCGCGTCCCGGCCGACCGGGTGCTCGGCGGCGTCCCGGGCCGGGGTTTCTACCAGATGATGGACGGCGTCGAGGTCGGCCGGGTCAACGTGGCCGCGCGCGGCTGCGGGGTGGCCCGCCGGGCCTTCGAGCTGGGCATCGCCTACGCCCAGCAGCGGGTCACCTTCGGGAAGAAGATCGCCGAGCACCAGGCGATCCAGTTCAAGCTGGCCGAGATGGCCACCAAGGTCGAGGCCGCGCACCAGATGATGGTGATGGCCGCCCGCAAGAAGGACAGCGGGCAGCGCAACGACCTGGAGGCCGGGATGGCCAAGTACCTGGCCTCCGAGTACTGCAAGGAGGTCGTCGAGGACTCCTTCCGGATCCACGGCGGCTACGGCTTCTCCAAGGAGTACGAGATCGAGCGGCTGTACCGGGAGGCCCCGATGCTGCTGATCGGTGAAGGTACGGCGGAGATCCAGAAGATGATCGTAGGACGCCGGCTGCTGGAGGAGTACCGGCTCGCCGACTGAGGACCCCTTCCCGGGGCGGACGGCGGGCGTGCGGCCCGTCGTCCGCACCGCGCCGCACCCGTCCCGGCCTGGTCAGCCGGTCCCTCCGGCGGGAACGGCGCCCGAGGCGACCCGCCGGCGCGTTTCCCCAGGTGCGCGCCGGTGGGTCGCCTCCGTGCACCGCGTGTCACTCCGGCGTCACTGAGACGTGAATCACCCGTGACCCAGGACCTCTTGGGGAACCGCGCCCGCTCCGGTTACGGTCGTATGCATAGCAGGTGCTCGACCCAGTAGGTAGACGTAGCTCGACTAGCAGGCGGCTTGCCCAGGTACGGGCAGGTCCCGATAGCATCCACCCGGACAGCAGCCGTCCAAACAACTCGATCCCCGCGGTGGCCCCCGTCCAGGGGCCATTCAGTGTCCCCGCGCGGGGCCGCGACTAAAGGTCCTCGATGCCCATCAGCCCGTCCCCTCACACCTCCGCCCAGGGTCCCGGACCCGAGGGTCGGCGTCCCCGCGTGACCATCGCGCGCGGTGCCACCCCCTGGTTCGTTCCCACGCTGGCCACCGCCGCCGTGACGACCGCCCTCACCCGGCGTTCCGGCAAGTGGGCCCTGGCGGCCGTGCCCGCCTGCGCCCTGAGCGCTGGCATGCTGTGGTTCTTCCGCGACCCCGAGCGCGAGATCGGCGCCGGCCGAGTGATCTCCCCGGCCGACGGCGTGGTCCAGTCCATCGACGAGTGGCCGGACGGCCGCACCCGCGTCGCGATCTTCATGAGCCCGCTCAACGTCCACGTCAACCGCGCGCCGCTGGCCGGCAGCGTGACGTCCGTCGAGCACATCGCCGGTGGGTTCGTCCCGGCGTTCAACAAGGACAGCGACCGCAACGAGCGCGTCGTGTGGCACTTCGACACCGAGCTCGGCGACATCGAGATGGTGCAGATCGCGGGTGCTGTGGCCCGTCGCATCGTCCCCTACGTGGACGCCGGCACCAAGGTCGAGCAGGGCGAGCGGGTCGGCCTGATCCGCTTCGGCTCCCGCGTCGACACCTACCTGCCGGCGGGCGTCGAGGTCGGCGTCACGGTCGGCCAGAAGACCACCGCCGGGGTGACTCGCCTTGACCGTGACTGATCCGGAAACCCTCATGGAGCTCGACGACGACGAGTCGACCGAGCTCCGCCGCCGCCGCTGGGCCCGGGACCGCGAACTGCGCGCCCCCCGCTCCCCCCAGCACCTGTCCACCGCCGATTTCCTGACCCTGGGCAACGCCGTCTGCGGCTTCCTGGCGATCTACTCGATCACCACCGGGATCCTCATGCCGCACCTGACCAACGAGTCGGCCGCCCCGGTCAAGCACAGCGCCGCCACCGCGGTGACGCTGCTGCTGATCGGCTCCATGTGCGACCTCTTCGACGGCCTGGTGGCGCGCAAGCTGCGCTCCTCCGCGCTCGGCGCCGAGCTCGACAACCTAGCCGACCTGATCAGCTTCGGCATCGCGCCGGCCTACTTCGTCGCGGTGTGGGGCCTGGTCTCCCCCGGCACCAACCAGCAGCTCTCGGCGTTCATCGCGCTGACCGTGCTGCTCGCCGTGGTGCTGCGGCTCGCCCGCTTCTCGGCGGTCAAGATGCGGCCCGGGATCTTCCAGGGCATGCCCTGCCCGATGGGCGCGATGACCGTGCTGGCCATCGTGCTGCTCGACCCGCCGTTCGTCCCCGGCCTGCTGATGATCTTCGGCGTGGCCTACCTGATGGTCAGCCGGATCGAGTACCCGAAGCCGCAGGGCCTGCTCGCCACCGCGACGCTCGCCTGGATCGTGGTCTCCATCGGCTGCCTCGCCTCCTGGGCGGCGGGCCTGCCCGGCGGCGACACCCTGATGCACATCGGCGCGGTCGCCCAGATCGCGCTGGCCGCGATGGCGCCGCTGCTGGTCATCCGCCGCAAGGTCGGCGAGAAGGTGGGCGTGGTCCGCGCCCGGCGCGCCGAGAACCGGGGCTGACGCACCCGCCGCACGAAGAAGCCGCCCTCCCGGGAAGTTCTCCGGGAGGGCGGCTTCTTCCGTGTGCCGGTGCGGGCTCAGGCGCCGCCGTTGTGGACGGAGAAGGCGCTGCGGCGGGCGGCGCGGGCCACCGCCGGGTCGGGGTGGACGGAGGCGACGGCGGTCAGCACGCTGGCGGCGCGCGGGTGGCCGGACTGGCGGGCGCGGTTGAACAGCCGCACCGGCTCGCCGGCCGAGGCGCCCTCGACGTGGCCGACCAGCAGCGCGGTCTCGCCGTGGTCGAGCACGGCGGCGGCGGTGTCCACCCACAGCCAGGCGGCGTCCTCCGCGCCCAGCACGTCGGCCGGGGACACCCCGTCCTCGTCCAGCTGTTCGGCCAGCCAGAGCAGCGCGTAGGGGCGCAGGACGGGCTCGTCCACGGCGCCGCGCACACCCTGCTCGGCGGTGGAGCCGGCCACCACCCGGAGCGCCTCGAAGGCCAGGCCGCGCACCAGCGCGTCCTCGCCGCGGGCGGCCTCCAGCAGTTCGGCGACGGCGCGGTCGGCGGGGCGGGCGGCGACCCAGGCCCGGAACTCGGCGCGGGCCGGGCCGGGGCTGTAGTCGGCGCAGGCGCTGAGCAGCTCGGCGGCGCTCTGCTCGATGTGGCCGGCGGCGGTCTGCGCGACGGTGCAGATCTCCTCCAGCTTGGCCCGGACAGCCCAGTGGCCCAGCGGGGAGAGCTCGGCGGCCTCGTCGCGGCGGCCGAGCGCGCCGACGGCGGCCAGGCCGTCGAGCATCCAGTCGAGGACGGCGGCGACGTCGGCGGGCGAGTGCGGGGTGTCGATCTGCGGTTCGCGGCAGGTGCCGCGGACGGCGGAGACCGCGAACGCGGCGTGCGGGACGGGCGACAGCGGGAAGGTGCCGGAGCTGGGGCCGAGGCGGCGCTCGTCGAGGCCGCGGCGGAGCAGTTCGAGCAGTTCGCTGTCGGCGACCGGGCCGTCCACCAGGTGCAGGAAGGACAGCAGCTGGGGGGCCTGGTCGACGGCCTGCCCGGCCAGCTGGGCGAAGACCCCGCGCAGCGCGGCGGGCGGGACGGGGGCCAGCAGCGTCCAGGCGTCGAACAGCGCGGACCAGCCGCGGACCACCGCCTCGTCGTCGTGCTCCCAGGCGTGCAGCCGCCAGCCGGGCCCGGCTCCGCCGTCGCGCAGCTCGACCAGGCCGACCAGCAGGGCCTGGCCCCAGGCGTTGGCGGCGGCGCCGACGGTCATCGCCAGGGCGCGCCCGGCGGCCCGGGCGTCCTCGGGGAGGAGTTCGCCGCGCTTGTCGACCTCGGAGAGCTCGCCGGCCCAGCGGGCCACCCGGACGGCGTCGGCGAGCATTCGGCGGGCCAGCGGGGCGAGTTCGGAGGGGGCCGGGAAGCCGTCCGGGACGGGCACCCGGCCGCGCCCCGGCTTCGCGGGGACCCGGCGGCGATTGGCGGCGACGGGGGGAGTGCCCTCCGCACGACCGACGGCCGCCGTGCCGGGCAGACGGGTCACCGTCGCACCGGTGCGGTGGGGCGGGTGCGGGGCATCACGGTCGCGCGGGTTCCGAGACGTCACGCCGTGCAGTCTTCCCCTTGTACGGGCCTTCTGTCACATCGACTGCCGGGCTGTCTCGGCCCGTCGTCCGAACGGCTCGAACGACGGGGGGACGAGTCACCGTGAAACGGGACGAAACGCTCCGCTTTTCGGCGTGGACATGGCGGATATTGTGACCGCTCCGAGACGAAGACGCGGTACCCGGCGTTCCGGTTCCCGGTCCCGGCCCCCGGGGCTCAGAGCAGCGGGGTGAGGAAGCGGCGCAGCGCCTCGGTGTACCCCGCCGGATCGGCGTTCCACAGCGCGGCGTGCTCGCCGTGCGGCACCGGGTGCAGGCTGACCAGGTCGTCGCGGCCGTCGGCCAGCGCCTGGGCGGCGCTCCACGGGGCCACCCGGTCGTCCGTGCCCTGCAGCAGCAGCGCGGGCGCGGGCAGGTCCGCGCCGGAGGCGATCCGGGCGAAGTCGGCGAGGTCCACGCCGGTGCGGCCCTGGGCGGAGAGCGCGCCGAGCTCGCCCAGCGCCGGGGACGACCAGGCCCAGGCGGTCTCCCGGCGGACGGTCTCGGACCAGTCCAGCACCGGGGAGTCCAGCACCACCCCGGCGATCCGGTCCCGCCAGGTGGAGCGGGCCGCGGCGTGCAGCACGATGGTCGCGCCGACCGACCAGCCGTACAGCACCACCTGCCCGGCGCCCTGGGACAGCGCGTACCGGATCGCCACCTCGACGTCCTGCCACTCGGTCTCGCCGAAGTGGCCCAGACCGTCCGGCGGGGCCGGCGCGTCCCGGTCGCCGCGGTAGCTGAGCGTCAGCGAGGGCATCCGCAGCGCGTGCAGCAGCGGCAGCACCGCCAGCGCCTGCTCCCGGCCGGTGCCGGGGCCGTGCACCAGCAGCACCCAGGTGCCGCGGATCCCGGCGGTGCGCCAGGCCGGGAGGTCGCCGAGCTCACTGGCCACGGCGACGTCCGCGTAGTCCAGGCCGAGCGCGGTGCGCGGATCGCCGAGCAGCACCCGGGGCGTCACCCTGACCTCGGTGCCGACCGCCAGCGTCCCGCCGTCGGCGCGCTCCAGCCGCCGGGTGACCCGGTCGCCGCCCTGCTCCAGCACCCCGCCGACCACCGCGTGGCCGTCCTCGCCCCACTCCAGCGCGTACGTCCCGCGCCGCCGGGTGTCCGGCGTCGAGGTCAGCACCACCCGGCCCGGCCCGAGCGCGTGCACCTTCACCGGCGCGGGCGCCGAGAGCACCTGCACGGTGCCCGGCCGCACCACCCGGTCCGACACCTTCCGACCCAGCAGCAGGAAAGCCGCCGTTCCGGTTCCTGCTGCGGCGGCCGCGACGGCGGCTGCGGTTCCCCAACGCATGGCGCTCTCCCGGGTGCTGGCGGTCCTGTGCTCCCAGTGCACCTGCCCCCGCTCCGGACGGCCATTCGGGGCACCAGCCCGGGTGACGGGCCCCGGCGACGGGGCCGGTGCCGTCAGGAGTCCCCGGCCCCTTCCGGAAGCGGCTCCGGGGAGGCGCGCTCCCGCCGGGCCGCCTCCGCTGACCGGCGGCCCGCTCCCCGGGGAGCGCTCACGGGTACAGCGGCCGGGCGGCGGCCATGAACTCCGCGCGCAGCCAGGCGAAGCGCTCCAGCAGCAGATCGCGGGGAAGGACCGCGCCCGAGATCATGAGCCGCCAGGCTGCGGGGCACCGGTCCGCGAGCGCGAGCACCCCGGCGACCTCCTCGGGCGGGACCCGGCCGCTGTCCAGCAGGCAGAACTCCAGGAGGTCCCGTTCTTCGCGCCTCGCGCCGACCGCTTTGTCCGGCCAGTCCTCCAGGAGCTCAAGCGCCACCCAGGCCGAGCCGTGCTCGGGCACGTCGCACGTCTCGGGGTCGTCCCACTTGCACGCACCGTCGAACACGGCGGCCACGACCGTACGGAGCACCGCGCGGTCGAGCGCCAGCTCCTCAAGCTTGCGGCACTGCTTCAGCAGGTCCCCCGCCCTGCCCAGGAGATCCGGGGGAGCCAGCAATTCCAGCGCCCCGAACGCCGTCTGGACGGCCGCCCCGTGTTCGGCGACCCGTACGGCCCTCAGCTCGTGGTCGATGCTCGGCAGGCGCCCCACCACCGCCTCCAGCTCGTCGACCGTTCGCAGGAAGCGGGACAACGCCGCCGCGAGCACGCTCTGCCGCTCGGCTTCCCGCCCGCCCGACTGCTGGAGGCGCACCGCGGCGATGGCCGCGTCCGCCTGGTCGTGCCCGGCGCTCAGGGCGGCGTCCGCAGCCCGGTCGCCGGAACGCCTGGTCCACCAGGCCGCGAGCACGCTGATCGGCAGTGCGAGCGCTGCGCAAAGGGTGGTTCCGATCTCCGCCACGGTCACGGGTCGATCCTGCCCGGGCCGTGCCGCCCCGTCCGGCGGTCAACGGGAGCTGCGCGGAACTGGTGCGCACGGACCGGTCGGAGACCGGTCCTGCACGTTCTCCGACCGGTTGGCGCTGGAACCCGGACGGCGGAACCGGGCGGCGGAACCGGACCTCCGACCCGAGGGGGACCGGTTGTCGGCCGACACCGGGGCGCTGCTCGGTGTTCCCGGGAAGGGGCGCGTCCGGGCACGGCCGTCGTCGGGCCGAGCCGGAGGGCGCCGGGGTGGTCCTGCGCTCCGAGGGCGTCCTGCACGCCCAGGTGTGTCCCTCCGGTCCGGACGGTGACTTCGTGGGCGAGGTGCTGGTGCGGAAGCCGCACTAGACTTTCTCCCCCGCCTCGGCGAGCAACTGCCAGAAGCGGGGGACGGGTTCGGGGCGGGGCGGGGGTGGGGTGGTGCCCCAGGAGGCGGGGGTGTGGTGTTCGGACTGGAGGGTGGCCAGGACGTGTTCGAGCAGGGCCGGGTCGGCGGGGACGAGGCGGGCCACGGGGGCGAGTTGGGCCTGCCAGCGGCCCTGGACGACCTGGCGGAGGCGGGCTTCGAGTTCGGCGGTGCGGCCGGTGAGGTGGAGCAGGGTGGGGAGGTCGAGGGCGAGGACGCGGGCGAGCAGGCGGGTCTGCTCCTCGCTGCCGGTCCAGCGTCCGGTGGCTTCGGCCCGCCGGTAGGTGTCGGGGGCGAGGCCGAGCAGGCGGGCGGCCTGGTCGGGGGCGAGGCCGCGGGCGATCCGGTGCTCGCGGAGGGTGGCGGGGGCGGCGCCCATCAGGTCGGCGGGCGGGCACCACAGGGTGCGGGCGAGGGCGGTCAACTCCCCCTCGCCGGGCCGGATCCGGCCCTCCTCCCAGCCGAGGACGTGTCCGGGCAGCAGCCGCACGCCGTGCGCGGCCAGCCCGTCGGCGACCTGGTCGACCGTCAGGCCGAGGGCGGTGCGGTGGGCGCGGGCGGCGGCCGGGGAGAACGGCACCGGCGCGGGGGCCGGCGGCTGTCTGCGTCGCATGCCTTCCGACGGTAGGGGCGGCGGCGGGGCGGGCCACAGCCGCGGATGGCACGAAGCGGGGACGGCCGCGGGGCGGCGCGGCTGGGCGAAGCGACGAACCGGGACGGACGGGCCGGACCGGGGCCGACGGGCGGCGGCGCCCGGGCCAGGCCGGGCCGGGCCGGTCAGGCGCGGTCGTGGAGGGTGACGTGGTAGCCGTCGGGGTCGGCGAAGGTGAAGGTCCGGCCGAAGGGGCCGTCGACCGGCGCGGAGACGACGGGGTGGCCGTCGGCGGCGAGGGCGTCGTGGATGGCCTGGACGTCGGTGGCGTGCAGCCAGATCGCGGTGCCGATGCCGGGCCGGTCGGCGGCCTCAAGGTCGGTGCCGGGGACGACGTCGCGCAGGGCGAAGGCGATCGGCTCGGTGCGGAAGACGACGGCGTGCGGGGGCCCGGCGGGCGAGCGGACCAGGCCGAGGTACTGCTCGTAGAACGCCTGGGCGGCGGTGAGGTCGCGGACCTGCAGCGAGATGAAGTCGGGGCCGGTGACGGGCATGGCGGTGCTCCTCCTCTTCGTGTCAGATTCCTGACACGGACCAACGTATGTCAGACTTCTGACATGAGTCAAAGCGGCACCGGCATCGACCTGGACACCTCACTGGGCTACCTGCTGAAGGAGGCTTCGAGCGTCCTGCGCGCGGCCATGGAGGAGGTGCTGCGGCCGCTCGGGATGACCGTGACGCACTACTCCTGCCTCGAACTGCTGGCCCAGCGGCCGGGCCTGTCCAACTCCGAGCTGGCGCGCGGCGCGTTCGTGACCCGGCAGTCGATGAACGTGCTGCTCCAGAACCTGGAGCGGGACGGCTACGTGACCAGGCCCGCACAGGCGCCCGTCGGGAAGGCCCTGCCCGCACGGCTCACCCCCCGCGGTCGGCGCAGCCTGGAACAGGCGAGCGCGGCGGTCCGGTCGGTCGAGGTCCGGATGCTGGCGGGCATGACCGGGGCCGAGCAGGCGGACGCGCTCCGGAGCCTGCGGAGCATGATCCGCTCCCTGCGCGGCGGCGACACCGACGGCGCGTAGCCGCCCGCCCGACCCCCTCCGCACCAGCCCCCTCCGCGCCCGACCTTCGGGCCGGTCGGCCTTCCCCACCTGGGAGTTCACCGGGGCCGCAGCGAAAGTTTCGCAACGCGCGGGCCGGAGGGTTGACGGCGTCCCGCCAGCCTGGATGGATGTCATGGGAGCGCTCCCAATTATCCGTCCCCTCCCTGAAGGAGCAACGATGGCAGGACATCGCAGACGGTGGGCCGGGCGTCCGGTCGCGGGGCTGGCGGCAGGCGCGCTGGCCGTGACCGGTGCGGGCTGGGCGGTGCAGCAGGCGGGCGCGGCGGTGGCCGGATGCCGGGTGGACTACACGGTCGCCAGCACCTGGCAGGGCGGCTTCGGGGCGAACGTGCAGATCACCAACCTCGGTGACGCCGTGACGGGTTGGACGCTGCAGTGGTCGTTCGGCGGCGGCGAGCAGGTCACCCAGGCGTGGAACGCGGACGTGACGCTCGGCAGCAGCCAGGTCACCGCGAAGAGCCTGGACTACAACGGCGCGGTGGCGGCCGGCGGCGCGGTGAGCTTCGGTTTCAACGGCTCGGTGCCGGGCTCCGGCGCGGCCTCGGTGCCGACCTCGTTCACGTTCAACGGCACGCTCTGCACCGGGAGTCCGGGCAGCGGAACGTCCCCCTCGCCCAGTCCGTCGCCGAGCGCGTCGGGCAGCGGGCAGCCGCCCGCCGGGCAGGGGCGGCAGGTGGAGAAGCTGGACCGCGGTCTGGTCTCGGTGCGCAGCGGCACCGGCAACCTGGTGTCCTGGCGCTGGCTGGCCACCGACCCGGACGGCGTCGCGTTCAACGTGTACCGGGACGGCGCCAGGGTGAACTCCGCGCCGCTGACCACCGCGACGGACTACCTGGACGGCGGCGCGCCGGCCGGCGCCTCGTACACGGTGCGGGCGGTGGTGGGCGGCGTCGAGCAGGCCGCCTCGCCCGCCTCGGTCGGCTTCGCGGACGGCTACCGGGACGTGCCGATCTCCCCGCCGCCCGGTGGGTCGAACGCGAGCGGCTCCTACACGTACGAGGCCAACGACGCGAGCGTGGGCGACCTGGACGGCGACGGGCAGTACGAGTTCGTGCTGAAGTGGAACCCGACCGACGCCAAGGACAACTCGCAGTCGGGCTACACCGGCGACACCTACCTCGACGCGTACGAGCTGGACGGCACCCGGCTGTGGCGGATCGACCTGGGGCGCAACATCCGCTCCGGCGCGCACTACACGCAGTTCCAGGTGTACGACTACGACGGCGACGGGCGGGCCGAGGTCGCCGTGAAGACCGCGGACGGCACGGTGGACGGCACCGGGCGGACCCTCGGCAGCGCCACCGCCGACTACCGCAACTCCAGCGGGTACGTGCTGTCCGGGCCGGAGTTCCTGACGGTCTTCGACGGGCGCAGCGGCGCCGCGCTGCAGACGGTGAACTACGACCCGCCGCGCGGCACCGTCTCGGCCTGGGGCGACTCGTACGGCAACCGGGTCGACCGGTTCCTGGCCGGGACGGCGTACCTGGACGGCTCGCGCCCGTCGATCGTGATGGCCCGCGGCTACTACACCCGGACCGTCGTCACGGCCTGGGACTGGCGCGACGGCAGGCTCACCGAGCGGTGGAAGTTCGACTCGGACGCCTCCGGCAACGGCGCGTACGCGGGCCAGGGCGACCACCAGTTGGCCGTCGCGGACGTGGACGGCGACGGCAGGGACGAGATCGTGTACGGGGCGATGGCCCTGGACGACAACGGGCGCGGGCTGTGGAACACCGGGCAGGGGCACGGCGACGCGATGCACGTCGGCGACCTCGACCCGAGCCGTCCGGGCCTGGAGGAGTTCAAGGTCGACGAGAGCACCGGCAAGTACTCGGCCTGGTTCGCCGACGCGCGGACCGGCCAGATCCTGTGGCACCAGCCGGACTGCGCCTGCGACAACGGGCGCGGCGTCTCCGACGACGTGTACGCGGGCAGCCCGGGCGCCGAGTCCTGGTCGTCCGGGGTCAGCGGCCTCTACAGCGCCAAGGGGGAGAACGTCGGCCGGAAGCCGGGTTCGGCCAACTTCACGCTCTGGTGGGACGGCGACCCGGTGCGCGAACTGCTCGACGGCACCCACGTCGACAAGTACGGCACCGGCGCGGACACCCGGCTGCTGACCGCCGCCGGCGTGCACTCCAACAACAGCACCAAGGCCACCCCGTCGCTCTCCGCCGACCTGTTCGGCGACTGGCGCGAGGAGGTGGTGTGGCCCACCACCGACAACCGGGCGCTGCGGATCTACTCGACGCCGGTGCCGACCTCGCTGCGGATCACCACGCTGATGCACGACGTCCAGTACCGGGAGGCGGTCGCCTGGCAGAACACCGCCTACAACCAGCCGCCGCACCCGGGCTTCTTCCTCGGCGACGGCATGCCGACCGCGCCGCGGCCCGTCGTGCACACGCCCTGACCGGCTCCGCCGGACACCCGTCCTGAGCTGCGCCCCGGGCCCCGCCGACCGGTTCGGCGGGGCCCTTCCGGTGCCTCCGGCCGGATGTGACCAACCCCTCCGCCGGCTCGGTTGACCGCGCGGAAGCGGGCGTGGTGGGATCTTCGGGCCAAACGGAGGCAAGCAGAGGAAGCCGGTGCGAGTCCGGCGCGGTCCCGCCACTGTGACCGGACACCCCGCGCGGGGGTGACCGGAAGTCAGGAGACTCTGGCCCCCGTTCCGTCGATCCAGGGCGCGGACCCTGAGTGAGGACACGACGCCATGCGGGCTGCCCCGTACCTGGTGGGCGCGGTCGCGGGATACCTCGCGGACGCCCGGCTCGGAGACCCCCGGCGCGGACACCCCGTCGCCCTGTTCGGCACCGCCGCGGCCCGGCTGGAGCACCGGCTGTGGCGCGACCACCGCGGGGCCGGGGCGGTGCACACGGCGCTCGCGGTCGGCGCGGTCGCGGGCGGGGCGGCGCTGGCCGTCCGGGCG
>NZ_JBSGET010000052.1:0-48589 GCF_053603035.1 Kitasatospora sp. NPDC004272
GCGGTGCGCGGCGCCCGGTGCGCCGGACCCGCGCGCGGGCCGGGGCGGGCGGCGCCCGGTGCCGCTCAGCGGCGCCAGACCAGCAGCACCGCGCGGTCGTCGTTGACGTGCTTGGCCACGCTGTCGATCAGTCGGACCGCGGCGCCCGAGCGCCCGGCCACCGGGGTGGTGGCGACCAGCCGGTCGGCCTCGCCCATCAGCCGGTCCATGCCCTCGCCCAGGTCCCGGCCGGGGATCTCCACCATGCCGTCGGTGCACAGCATCAGCACGTCCCCGGGGCCCAAAGTACCGCGCACGCCTTCGAACTTGGCGCCGTCGTAGACGCCGAGCAGCGGGCCCTCGGCCTCCTTGACCTCCCAGTGCCCGGCCCCGGCGAGCCGGTGCATGCCGGGGAGGTGGCCGGCCGACAGGAGCTCGTACTCGCCGCTGTCCAGGTCGACGACCAGGTGGACGGCGGTGGCGAAGCCCTCGGCCCAGTCCTGGCGCAGCAGGTAGCCGTTGGCGGCGGGCAGGAAGTCGTGGGCGGGCAGCGAGCCGAGCAGTCCGCCGAAGGCGCCGGAGAGCAGCAGGGCGCGGCTGCCCGCGTCCATGCCCTTGCCGGAGACGTCGGCGAGGACGACCTCCAGCACCCGGCCGCCGGGGCCGGTGCGGGCGGCGACCATGAAGTCGCCGGAGAAGGACTGGCCGCCGGCCGGGCGCAGCGCGGTGTCGGTGTGCCAGCCGTCGGGCAGGCCCGGGACGCGGCCCTGCACCCGGATCCGCTCGCGCAGGTCGAACAGCATGGTGGAGCCGCCGCGCCAGGGCACGCCGATCCGGCGGCGGAACTGGGCGACCAGCAGCCCGGCGACGCCGACCGCGCCGACCACCAGGGCCGCGCCGGGGGTGACGCCGTGCCGGTAGGCCGCGGGGAGGTCGCCAGCCAGCTGCTCGCCGGTGTGCACCACGGACTCGGTGATCAGGCCGCCGGCCGCGACGGCGTACAGCAGCACCAGGGTGCCGGGGCGCAGCAGCAGGGCGCCGGCCAGGACCGGCAGCACCAGGGCGGTGGGCGGGGCCCAGTCGGGGGCGACGATGTTGAGCAGCACCAGCAGCGGGACGGCCAGGGCGAGCGCGGCGAACGCCCACCAGTCGGCGCCGTCGCCGCGGAAGTAGTCGACGCCGGTGCGGCGCAGCCTGCGCCGGGCCCGGTACAGCGCCGCGCGCAGCCGGGCCGTCACGGGTTCGCGGGACGGTCGGCCGCCCCGGCCCGTCGCACTGGGACGCGCGCTGCCGGCCATGGGGACCGACC
The DNA here is from genome assembly GCF_053603035.1 of Kitasatospora sp. NPDC004272. Taxonomy (NCBI): domain Bacteria; kingdom Bacillati; phylum Actinomycetota; class Actinomycetes; order Kitasatosporales; family Streptomycetaceae; genus Kitasatospora; species Kitasatospora sp. NPDC004272. The sequence goes on from NZ_JBSGET010000052.1 coordinate 1,289, forward strand.
TTATCCACCGCCGGTGCCCGCGTCGACGGCCCGGGTGGCACCGGGTGCAGCGGAGGCCGGGTTTCGGCCGCCCGGGACACGTCAGGGCGGTGGCGTCATCGGCTCGCCGGGCGCGGGAGCCGGTGGTGGGCAGGCGGCATGACGATCCGACACCCCGGACTGGGCGTCCGGCCGCTGCGCGCCGAGGAGTGGGACACCTGGTACCGGACGTTGGAGGTGGCCTTCGGCGGCGACCAGGAGCCTGCGCAGGAGCGGGAGCTGTGGCGGCGGCTGATCGGCGTGGAACGCACCCCGGCCCTCTGGTCGAACGGTCAACTGGTGGGCGGGGGCGGCTCGTTCGACTTCCGGCTGGTGGTGCCGGGCGGGGCGGTGGTGCCGGCGGCCGGGCTGGGAGGCCGTCCCGGTGCTGGACGTGCCGTCCGGGCGGGGCGGCTTCTCGCCGCTGCGGTGCGTGCCGGCCGAGGACCCGGGGAGCGGTGAACTGCTGGGCTGCGCCCGGTACGCGGTGAAGTCGGAGTGGACCGACCGGGGCGCGGCCGGGGTGGTGCGGGTGCGGGTGGTGCAGGCCGGACGGCCGTGGGTGGCGGTCCGGCTGTGGGAGTTCCTGCTGGACCTGGACCTGACCGAGCGGGTGGAGGCGGACGACCTGCCGGTGGACGACGCGCTGCTGCACCTGGTGCCGGACGTCCGGCACCTGCTGCCGCGGATCGTGGACGGGATGTACCTGCGGCTGGTGGACCTGCCGGCGGCGCTGGAGGCGCGCGGGTACCCGGCGGCGGTGGACGTGGTGCTGGGGGTGACCGACGCGTTCTGCCCGTGGAACGCGGGGCGCCGGCGGCTGACGGCGGCGCCGGTGGGCCGGTCTCCTGCGCGCGCACCGGCGATCCGGCCGAACTGGAGCTGGACGTCCGCGAGTTGGCCTCGATGCACCTGGGCGGCGGTTCGCTGGCGGCGCTGGCCGCGGCGGGCCTGGTGCGCGAGCTGCGGCCGGGGGCGCCGGGGCCGGCCTCGGCGGCGTTCCGCCCGGACCTGGAGCCCCGGCTGCCGCACGGCTTCTGAGCGCGGCCGGGCGGGGGCGCCCGGACGGACGCCCCCGTCGGCTCAGCCCTGCGGGTGGTGGGCCGGGATCGGCGGGAGTTCGCCGGTGGTCTCGTACTCGGACAGCATGTCGATCCGGCGGGTGTGCCGCGGCTCGCCGCTGTACGGGGTGTTGAGGAAGATCTCGACGAACTTGGTGGACTCCTCGACGGTGTGCATCCGGCCGCCGATCGAGATCACGTTGGCGTTGTTGTGCTCGCGGCCGAGGGCGGCGGTCTGCTCGCTCCAGGCGAGGGCGGCCCGGACGCCCTTGACCTTGTTGGCGGCGATCGCCTCGCCGTTGCCGGAGCCGCCGATCACCACGCCCAGCGCCTCGGGGTCGGCGGCGGTGCGCTCGGCCGCCCGGAGGCAGAACGGCGGGTAGTCGTCCTCGGCGTCGTAGATGTGCGGGCCGCAGTCGACCGGTTCGTGCCCGGCCCCCTTCAGCCACTCGACGAGGTGGTTCTTCAGTTCGTATCCGGCGTGGTCGGAGCCCAGGTAGACGCGCATGACCACGAGTGTGACATGCCGCCGGGCCCGCTCCCCGACAGGGGCGCGGGCCCGGCGGTGGTGACGCTGCGTCAGCGGCGGCCGAGCAGCTTCCAGGTGAGCGGCAGGGCGCCCATGGCGAGCGCCATCTTGAGCGCGTCGCCGACCAGGTAGGGGTAGAGCCCGAGGTGGGCGGCCTTCGCCAGCGGGACGTCCAGGGCGAAGGCCAGGTAGGGCACGCCGACGGCGTAGATGGTGAGGCTGCCGAGCGCCATCGCGCCGGCGGTGCGCAGCGGGCTGCGGTCGGCGCCGCGGCGGGCCAGCGCGCCGGTCAGCGCGGCGGCCAGCACGAAGCCGATCACGTAGCCGAGGGTGGCCAGGCCGGCGCCCGAGCTGCCCTCGGCGAACCAGGGCAGACCGGCCGCGCCGGCCGCCAGGTAGAGGCCGAGCGCGGCGGCGCCGCGGCGGGCGCCGAGCGCGGTGCCGACCAGCAGCGCGGCGAAGGTCTGGCCGGTCACCGGCACCGGCGAGCCGGGCACGGGCACCGAGAGCTGCGCGGCCAGGCCGGTGAGCGCGGCGCCGCCGGCCACCAGGGCGAGGTCGCGGGCGCGGGCGCCGAGCCGGGTGGAGGCCTGCGGCAGCAGGTCGGCGAGGACGGCGGTGGACGGTATCGGTGCGGCGATGGCCACGGCTGCTCCCGGGGTTTCGTTGGCTCAGGTGCGGTGATCACCTGTGAACCTACGTGCTGTCAGGCGCTTCGCGCCGCGTCGGCCGTGACAAAAGCGGACCGTCCCGGCTTGTCGGATCCGGCCTGTGACCGGGCCCTCATCCGTGCGCCGCGCAGCCGGCCGGGCACTGGCGGTCACGGCCGCGTCCGGATGGCGGTACCGCTTGGGCGGCCCGCATCCCTTGTCGAATAGTGGACAGACCCCCCTGAACCTGACCAATCAGTCGAACAGTCTGGAATCGCCGCATGCCCCGCACCCCCTCCCCCGAGACCGCGCCCGCCCGGGAGCCGGCCGCCGAGGACGCGGGCCTGTCCCACGGCCTCAAGCAGCGCCACCTGTCGATGATCGCGCTCGGCGGTGTGATCGGCGCCGGGCTGTTCGTCGGCTCCGGCTCCGGGATCGCCGCGGCCGGGCCGTCCGTGGTGCTGGACTTCGCCGCCTCCGGGCTGCTGGTGATGCTGGTGATGCGGATGCTCGGCGAGATGTCCGCCGCCCGCCCCGCCTCCGGCTCCTTCTCGGTGCACGCCGAGCGGGAGGTCGGCGGCTGGGCCGGGTTCACCGTGGGCTGGCTGTTCTGGGTGCTGCTGTGCGTGGGCGTCGCGGTCGAGGCGATCGGCGCGGCCGGGATCGTCTCCGGCTGGCTGCCCGGGGTGCCGTCCTGGGCCTGGGTGGCGGTCTTCATGGCCTTCTTCTGCCTGACCAACCTGGCCGCCGTCCGCAACTTCGGCGAGTTCGAGTTCTGGTTCGCCGCGATCAAGGTGCTGGCCATCACCGCTTTCCTGGTGATCGGCGTGCTGGCGGTCTGCGGCCTGCTGCCGGGCACCCCCGCGCCCGGGCTGAGCAACCTCACCGGCCACGGCGGCTTCCTCCCGAACGGGGCGAGCGGCCTGGTCACCGGCCTGCTGGCCTCGGTCTTCGCGTACGGCGGCCTGGAGACCGTCACCATCGCGGCCGCCGAGTCCGAGGACCCGCGGCGCAGCGTGGCGATCGCGGTGCGCACCGCGATGTGGCGGATCGCGCTGTTCTACGTCGGCTCGATGGCGGTGATCGTCACGCTGGTGCCGTGGGACGACCCGGCGGTGGTCAGGCCGGGCCCGTACGTGGCCGTGCTGGACGCGCTGAACATCCCGGGCGCGGCCCAGCTGATGAACGTGGTGGTGCTGATCGCGCTGCTGTCGGCGATGAACGCCAACATCTACGGCTCCTCGCGGATGGCGCACTCGCTGATCGCCCGCGGCCACGGCCCGCGCGGGCTGTCCCGGATCTCCGGGGGCGTGCCGCGCCGGGCGGTGCTGGCCTCCTGCGGGTTCGGGTTCCTGGCGGTGCTGCTGTCGTACTGGTGGCCGGAGACGGTCTTCTCCTGGCTGCTGAACATGGTGGGCGCGGCGGTGCTGGTGGTCTGGGGGTTCATCTGCGTCGCCCAGCTGCGGGCCAGGCGGCACCTGTCGGCGGCCGAACTCCCGGTCCGGATGTGGGCGTTCCCGTACCTGACCTACCTGGCGCTGGCGGCGATCCTGGCGGTGCTGGTGCTGATGACACTGGACTCCGCCAACCGCGTGCAGCTGTACTTCACGGCCGGGCTGACGCTGCTGCTGGCGGTGGTGGGCGCGCTGCGCGGGCGCCGGCCGGCCGCGCCCTGACGGGCCCCGGACGCGGCGGGGCCCCGCTCCCCCGGTGGGGGCGCGGGGCTCCGGCGGGCGGGCGGCTACTCGAAGGACGGGCCGGCGGTGCGGGTGCGCTTGATCTCGTAAAAGCCGGGGGTGGAGGCGACCAGGACGGTGCCGTCCCAGAGCCGGGCGGCGGCCTCGCCGCGCGGGGTGGGCGTGACGACCGGGCCGAAGAAGGCGACGCGGTCGCCGTCCGGGCCGTCGACGGCGATCACCGGGGTGCCGACGTCCTCGCCGACCAGGCCGATGCCCTCGGCGTGCGAGGCGCGCAGCGCGTCGTCGTGCGCGTCGGTGTCGGCGGCGTCGGCCAGCTCCTCGGGCAGGTTCGCGGCGCGCAGCGCGGCGACGATGGTCTCCCGGGTGTTGGGCAGGCCCTGGTTGTGGAAGCGGGTGCCGAGCTCGGTGTAGAGCGGGCCGAGCACCTTGTCGCCGTGCGCCTGCGCGGCGGCGATCAGGACCCGGACCGGGCCCCAGCCGGCGGCCAGCAGCTCCCGGTACTGCTCGGGCAGGTCGTCCCGGTTCTCGTTGAGGACGGACAGGCTCATCACGTGCCAGCGGGTGTCCACCGGGCGGAGCTTCTCGACCTCCAGCATCCAGCGGGAGGTCATCCAGGCCCAGGGGCAGATCGGGTCGAACCAGAAGTCGGCGATCTTGCGGGAGTCTGCGGTCGTCACTGACGGCGTCCTTCGGGGTCGGCGGTCGGGATTTGTTCCCCGGGTGCAAACGGCGGGCGGTCCGGGTTGATTCCTCCTCCAGTGCAATGGCACAGGCCGGACGACGTGAAAGGATGCCCCCGACGGAGTGCCATGAACACTCCGAAAACCGTGTGTTCCGTACAGAGGAGTACCGACGTGCCGGGCAAGAACCTGAGCCGTGAGGAGGCCCGCGACCGGGCCGCGATCATCCGGGTGGAGAGCTACCGCGTCCACCTGGACGTCAGTGCGGCGGCCGACCCCGGCCGGCCCACCTTCCGTTCCACCACCCGGATCTCCTTCGACTGCGCCGAGCCGGGCGCGAGCAGCTTCGCCGACCTGCTGGCCCCCGAGGTGGTCTCGGTCGAGCTGAACGGCCTCGCGCTGGACCCGGCCGAGGTGTTCGACGGCACCCGGGTGGCGCTGCCGGTGCTGGCCGCGCACAACGAGCTGACCGTGGTCGCCGAGTGCGCGTACAGCCGCACCGGCGAGGGGCTGCACCGCTTCGTCGACCCGGCGGACGGCGAGACCTACCTGTACACCCACTACGAACCGGCCGACGCCCGCCGGGTCTTCGCGAACTTCGAACAGCCCGACCTGAAGGCCCCGTTCACCTTCACCGTGACCGCCCCCGCCGCCTGGGACGTGTACGCCAACGCGGTGCACGAGGAGATCACCGACGAGGGCGCCGCCCGCACCTGGCGGTTCGCCCCGACCCGGCCGATCTCCACCTACCTGACCGCCGTGGTGGCCGGCCCGTACCACGTGGTGCGCGACCACTACACCCGCGAACTCGCCGACGGCACGGTGCTGGAGATCCCGCTGGCCGCCACCTGCCGGCGCTCGCTCGCCCCGTACTTCGACGCCGAGGAGATCCTCACCGTCACCAAGCAGGGCCTGGACTTCTTCCACCGGGAGTTCGACTACCCGTACCCGTTCGGCAAGTACGACCAGTGCTTCGTCCCCGAGTACAACATCGGCGCGATGGAGAACCCGGGCTGCGTGACCTTCCGCGAGGAGTTCGTCTTCCGCTCGAAGGTCACCGAGGCCGCCTACGAGTCCCGGGCCAACGTGGTCCTGCACGAGATGGCCCACATGTGGTTCGGCGACCTGGTCACCATGAAGTGGTGGGACGACCTGTGGCTGAAGGAGTCGTTCGCCGACTTCATGGGCTCCTACGCGCAGATCGGCGCCGGCACCCGGTACCGCTCCGCCTGGATCACCTTCGCCAACCGCCGCAAGGCGTGGGCGTACCGGCAGGACCAGTTCCCCACCACCCACCCGATCACCGCGGACATCCGCGACCTGGAGGACGCCAAGCTCAACTTCGACGGCATCACCTACGCCAAGGGCGCCTCCGTCCTCAAGCAGCTGGTGGCCTACGTCGGCCGGGACGCCTTCTTCGAGGGCGCCCGCGCCTACTTCCGCAAGCACGCCTTCGGGAACACCGTGCTGGACGACCTGCTGGACGCCCTGGAGGAGACCAGCGGCCGCGACCTGCGCAGCTGGTCCGCCGCCTGGCTGCAGACCTCCGGCGTCAACACCCTGGCCCCCGAGCTGACCCACGACGCCGATGGCCGGATCACCGAACTGGCGGTCCGCCAGGACGGCGCGCCGCTGCGCCCGCACCGGATCGCGGTCGGCCTGTACGACCTGGACGCGGACGGCGCGCTGCTGCGCACCGACCGCTACGAGCTGGACGTCGCCGGGGAGCGCACCGTGGTCGCCGCCGCCACCGGGCGGCCGGTGCCCGCGCTGGTGCTGGTCAACGACGACGACCTGACGTACTGCAAGGTCCGGTTCGACGACCGCTCGCTGGAGACCCTGCGCACCGGCCTCGGCGGCCTCGCCGACCAGGCGGGCCCCGACGCGCCGAGCCTGGCCCGGGCACTGGCCTGGTCCGCGGTATGGAACCTGACCCGGGACGGCCTGATGCCCACCCGCGACTACCTCGACCTGGTGCAGCGCTTCGCCGGCCGGGAGTCCGACGTCGGCGTGCTGCAGTCGCTGCACCAGCAGGCCGCCACCGCGCTGGCGCTGTACGCCGCCCCGGCCGGGCGCGCCCAGTACGGCACCGCGCTCGCCGAGTGCGCGCTGCGCGAGCTGTCGCGGGCCGTCCCCGGCAGCGACCACCAGCTGGCCTGGGCCCGGTTCCTGGCCGACACCGCCGAGCGCGCCGACCACCTGCGGCTGCTGCGCGGACTGCTCGACGGCACCGGCCGGATCGACGGCCTGAGCGTCGACCAGGAGCTGCGCTGGACGTTCTGGCTGGCGCTGGCCGCGCACGGGGAGGCCACCGGCGCGGAGCTGGCCGCCGAGCTGGAGCGCGACAACACCGCCAGCGGCCGCCGCCAGCAGACCCACTGCCTGGCCGCCCTGCCCACCCCGGGCGCCAAGGCCGCCGCCTGGACCGCCGTGGTCGACTCCGACGAACTGCCCAACGCCCTGGTGGAGGCCCGGATCGCGGGCTTCAACCAGCCCGGCCAGCGGGAGCTGACCGCCGCCTACGCCGAGCCGTACTTCGCCCTGCTGGAGTCGGTCTGGGCGGAGCGCTCGATCGAGATCGCGATGCGGATCGTCGGCGGCTTCTTCCCGCGCTACCAGACCACCCCGGAGACCCTGGCGGCCACCGACGCCTGGCTGGCCGCCCACCCGGACGCCGCCCCGGCGCTGCGCCGGCTGGTGCTGGAGTGCCGGGACGACCTGGCCCGGGCGCTGCGGGCCCAGGAGTGCGACGCCCGGTAAAGCCGCGTGGGGCAACTCCCTCCTCCGGAGAGGGAGTTGCCCCACGTGCGAGGGTGCTGCGACTACTTCAGGGTGGCCGAGGTCAGGCCCGCCTGGACCTGGCGCTGGAAGGACAGGTACACCACCAGCACCGGCAGCATCGCGATCGTCATGCCGGCGAACAGGCCGGGGAAGTCGCTGGCGTAGCCGGACTGCTGGGCCAGGTTCATCAGGCCCTGGGCCAGCATCGAGCGGTCCGGGTCGCTGCTGCTCTGCTGCTGCATCAGGGTGAGCGGCAGCAGGTACTGGTTCCACTGGCCGAGCACGTTGAAGATGAACACGCTGATCAGGCCGGACTTCGCCATCGGCACCATGACCTGGAAGAACGCCCGGCTGTGCGAGCAGCCGTCGATCATCGCGGCCTCGTGGACGGCGCTGGGCAGCGACCGGAAGAACGAGTGCAGGAAGAACACGGTGAACGGCAGCGAGTAGGCGGTGTAGACCAGGATCAGGCCGGCGTACTGGTTCAGCCCGAGCCACGGGATGACGGTGCCGAGGTTCTTCATCATGAAGAACAGCGGGACGAGCGCCAGGTAGACCGGGAACATCGCGCCGGCCACGAAGAAGTAGTAGATGAGCCGGTTGCCGCGGAACTCGTAGCGGGCCAGCACGTAGGCGGCCATCGAGCCGAGCAGCATGGTCAGCGTGAGCGACCCCGCCAGCACGATCACGGTGCTGACGAAGAAGTCGCCGATGCCCTTGTCCCAGGCGCGGGTGAAGGCGTCGAAGCCCCAGTGCGAGGGCCAGCTCCACGCGCTGTCGCCGATCTCGGCGTTGTTCTTGAACGAGCCGAGGATGATCCAGGCCAGCGGGCCGATGATCAGGACCGCCCACAGGGCCAGGAAGCCGTGCGAGAAGACGTTGAGGACTCCCCCGCCGTCGGCGAAGCGCTGCTCCTTGACGGGCTTGCGCGGCTTGTCGTTCCCGCCGTTGCGCTGGGCCGGGATGCCGGTGGTCGCGTCGGTGTTGGTGCTCATGCCGGGGACCTCAGAACTCGATCTTCTCGCGCCGGGTGACCCGGAGCGAGACGACGGACAGGACCAGGGTGATGAAGAAGATCACCACACCCATGGCGCAGGCGTAACCGGCCTTGCCGAAGGTGATGAAGTTGCGCATCAGCAAGGTCGCCATGATCTCGCTGTGGTGGTCCGGGCCACCGCCGTAGTACGCGCCGGGGGTCATCGTGGAGACCAGGGCGAAGGCGTCCATCGCGGCGATCGCGAGGTAGACCCAGGCGGTCTGGATGCTCTCCCAGAGCAGCGGCAGCGTGATCTTGAAGAAGGTGGTGCCGCGCTTGGCGCCGTCCAGCATGGCGGCCTCGTAGATGTCCTTCGGGATGCTCTGCATCGCGGCCGAGAACAGCACCAGGTAGAAGCCGACGCCGGACCAGACGATCACGCCCATGATGCACCACAGGCCGAAGGTCGGGTTGGATGCGAAGTCCCAGGGGTGCTGCTCGTCGACGATGCCGAGCGCGATCAGGACGCCGTTGAGCAGGCCGCCCTTGTCGGTCCGGTAGACGCCCTGGAAGAGCACCGACAGGATGGCGACCGAGAGCACCTGCGGGAAGAAGAAGACGACCTTGTAGAAGGCCGAGCCGCGCACGCCCTGCACGCCGCCGGTGCTGCTCTTGCCGCCCACGTTGAGCATGAAGGCGAAGAACAGCGCCAGCAGGATGGTGGCCAGCGGCAGCACGATCAGCAGCAGCAGGTTGTGCTGCAGCGCGCCGAGGAAGGCGCTGTCCTGGAACAGCTTGGTGTAGTTGTCCAGTCCGATGAAGTTCATCTCGGACGAGGCGCCGGACCAGTCGGTCAGCGAGTAACCGAAGGTCTGCAGGTAGGGCCAGATGACCAGAAGGATGTACAGCGCGACGGGAACCACGAGGAACCCGAAGATGAACGGTGTTTTACGGTGTCGCATGGGAGCTGCTCCTGTCCGCCGACAGCCTGTGGTCAGACAGGCCTGGAACTGCGGTGTCGCGTGGAACGGCCGGGGTCCGCGCGCGGACCCCGGCCTTGCGGTGTCAGGCCGTCGGCCTACCGGGGGGTCAGACCTTCTTGGCGGTCGCGGCCTTGCCGCGGGCGACCCAGTCCGCCGGGCTGATGCGCTTGTTGACCAGCTCGTTGGTGGCGTTCTCGACCTCGGCGTCGAACGCGGTCTGCAGGTCCTGGAAGCTGAAGCTGAAGGTGACGTCGCCGGCCGCCTTGACCGCCACCGCCGAGGACTTGGTGCCCGGCTTGAGCTGGACGTCGGCGTTGACGCCGTCCTTCAGGACGGTCAGCGAGTTCGCGGTGGCCACGAACTTGGAGGAGCCGTCCTTGGTCAGCATCATGCGCAGGAACTCAAGGCCGCCGCCCTTGTTCTTGGCCTTGCTCGGAACCATGAAGGGCTCGCCGGCGCCGGCCCACAGGGCGGTGGCGGGCAGCTTGTCGCCGGGCAGCGACGGGACCGGCAGGAAGGCCATGTCGAAGTCGGCCGGGGTGGAGTCCAGCATCTCGTTCTCCAGCCAGGAGCCGGACGGGATGAAGGCGGCCTTGCCCTGGCACCAGGCGGTCTGCGACTCGGTGTGGGTCATGCCGTTGGTGCCGGGGAGGAGGTAGTCACCCTCCATGATCTTGTTGAACGCGGTGACGCCGGCCAGCACCGCCGGGTCGTCCCAGGCGGACGCGTCACAGGCGTTGATCTTCTTGACCAGGTCCTGGCCGCCCTGCTTGGCGATCAGGCTGAAGATGATGTAGTTCGCGTAGTAGGGGTACTTGCCCTGGTGCGCGAACGGGGCGATGCCGGCGGCCTTGATGGTGCCGCAGAGGGTGATGAACTCGTCCCAGGTCTTCGGGACGGCCCAGCCCTTGTCCTTGAAGAGCTTGGCGGAGTACCACAGGCCGAACACGGTGTAGACGTAGTTCAGCGAGTACATCTTGCCGTTGATGGTGCCCTGCTCGATGGTGCCCGGCAGCAGCACGTCGCGGATCTTCTTGGTCGGGTCGTCCAGGTACGGGGCGTCCAGCAGCACCGTCAGGTCGGTCAGCTGGTCCGCACTGACCAGGACGTCCGCCTTCATGGCCTGGGCGCCGGAGTTGTCGAAGACGTCCGGCGGGCTGCCGGCGTTGAAGCGCGGCTGCAGCTTGCCGCTGATCTCCTGGGTGCCGAGGTGCGAGACGTTCGCACCGGCGTACGCCTTCTTGTAGGCGTCCTCGAAGACCTTGGCGTAGTCGTCGCCGTAGCCGCCCTTGAAGATCACGACGTCGAGCGCGTCGCTGGCCTTCACGCCGAACGGGTTCTTGTTGTCGCTCCCGAGCGTCGGGGAGGCACCCGACTTGCTGTCACTGCTGCCGGAACCGCCGGCGCAGGCCGCGAGCAGCGAGGTGCCGCCCGCCGCGAGGACGGTGATCGCGGCCGCACGCTTGAACAGGTCGCGACGGTTGTACTCAGTTGCAGAGCCCATGAGTGCCCTAACCCCTCAGTTCCAGAAGAAGCGGACCGGAGCTGACGACACGTCAACTCCCGTAGCCCGGAAGGTGCCCAGCGGCGAAGATGCCGGTCAGAGGCGGTGTGATGATGCTGCAAAGGTATAGTCCACTGTTCACCCAGCGGCAATAGTCAGCGGGTCTGATAACAAACCTGACAGTCGAACCGTTGTCGGCGATGCAGCATGTGCAATGTGCAGGAACCCTGAAAATTACGGGTCCGCGCCACCCTCCGGATCCGGATCACGCTCGTTCATGCTCGTCCGGACGCGAAAACGCGCAGCTTCGCGCGGTACGGTGGGCCGAACCGTACCGCGCGAAGCTGCGCGCGAGCCGCCCCCGCAGGGCGGTTGACGGCGGGTCAGTCGTCCCGGAGACCCTTGTCCAGGGCGGCGACCAGGGTGCCCCGGGCGTCGTCGTTGTCGAGCGACCAGGCCATCACGCCGCCCAGGTCGTTCTCCTCGACGTACCGGGCCTTGCCGGTCAGCAGCTCCGGGGTGTCGTACGTCCAGAACTCGGTGCCGTCGTACTTCCAGGTCGCCCCGTGCGCGCGGTCGGTGAAGACCGTGCCCGGCAGGTCCTTGATCTGGTTGTAGGGCAGGTTGCCGCCCCGGGCCAGGCCGGTGGCGGACTGGTACAGCCCGTTCTTCTTCGGGCCGGCCGGCACGCCCGTCCAGCCGTAGCCGTAGAACGGGACGCCCACCACGGCCTTCTTGGCGGGCAGGCCGCGGTCCAGGTAGGTCCGCACCACCCGGTCGACGCTCAGCTTCAGCCCGGAGGCGTCCGCCTTGTCGGTGTACAGGTTGGCGTCGTGGTTGGTCGGCCCCTGGGCCTCCCACGGACCGTGCAGGTCGTAGGTCATCAGGTTCAGCCAGTCCACCGACTTGGCGACCTTCTTGACCTCGATCTGGTCGATCTTCGACTCGCCGGCCGGGACCGCCGCGGTGAGCAGGTAGTGCGGGCCCTTCTTGCCGGACAGCGCGTCCAGCTGGCGGCGGAACTCCTGCATCAGCAGGGTGTAGTTCCTGCCGTCCTCGGGCCGCACCACGTTGCCGCCGTCACCGCCGCCGCCCGGGTACTCCCAGTCGATGTCGATGCCGTCGAACACCCCGGTGCCCGCGCCCGCGCCGCCCTCGGCGGAGCCCAGCTGCGGCAGGTTCCCCTTGAGGTACAGGTCGATGCAGGAGGAGACGAACTTCTTCCGCGAGGCGTCGGTGAGCGCCGCGTCCGAGAAGTACTTGGACCAGCTCCAGCCGCCCAGCGAGATCACCGCGCGCAGTTGCGGGTTCTCCGCCTTGAGCTTGCGGATCTGGTTGAAGTTGCCCTTGAGCGGCTGGTCGGCGGTGTCCGCGACGCCGTCCACCGACTCCTCGGCGCCCACCGGGCGCTGGTAGTCGGCCCAGGCGTCGCCCACCCCGGCCGCGTTGGCCTCGAAGCAGGTGCCGTCGGCGGAGACGTTGCCGAAGGCGTAGTTGATCACGGTCAGCTTGCCCGCCTGGCCGCTGGTCTGGACGTTCTTGGCGGAGAAGCCGCTGTAGATGCCCCACTGGGTGAAGTAGCCGACCCGCTGGCCCTCCAGCCGGTGGTTGCCCCCGCGGCCGTCGTTCCCGTGGGCCTGGGCGGCCGCCGGGGAGACGAGCAGGGCGCCGAGCGTGGCCGCGACGAGGAGTGCGGCGGAGCTGCGTCTGGTCATTCCGTGAATCTCTCCGATTCAGCGTCAATTGGTATGGACCATGTGCTGTGGAGAGGTTTAGTCCACTCGGAGGGCCCCGCACAAGGGGAACGGCAGGATCCGTGCCAAGGAACGGCAAAGGCCGCACCGCCCCGCGAGGGGCGATGCGGCCTTCCGGCAACGCTTCGGTCAGCCGATCAGGCTGCGCAGCACGTACTGCAGGATGCCGCCGTTGCGGTAGTAGTCCGCCTCGCCGGGGGTGTCGATGCGCACCACCGCGTCGAACTCGACGTCACCGGCCTTGACCTTGACGGTCTTCGGGGTGCGGCCCTCGTTCAGCTCGGTCACGCCGGTGAACTCGAAGGTCTCCTCGCCGGTCAGGCCCAGCGAGTCGGCGTTCTCGCCGGCCGGGAACTGCAGCGGCAGGACGCCCATGCCGATCAGGTTGGAGCGGTGGATGCGCTCGTAGGACTCGGCGATGACGGCCTTGACGCCGAGCAGCGCGGTGCCCTTGGCCGCCCAGTCGCGGGACGAGCCGGAGCCGTACTCCTTGCCCGCCAGGACGACCAGCGGGGTGCCGGCGGCCTGGTAGTTCTGCGAGGCGTCGTAGATGAACGACACCGGGCCGTCGGCCTGGGTGAAGTCGCGGGTGTAGCCGCCCTCGGTGCCCGGCGCGATCTGGTTGCGCAGGCGGATGTTGGCGAAGGTGCCGCGGATCATGACCTCGTGGTTGCCGCGGCGCGAGCCGTAGGAGTTGAAGTCACGCTTCTCCACACCGTGCTCGGTGAGGTACTGCGCCGCCGGGGTGCCCGGCTTGATGTTGCCGGCCGGGGAGATGTGGTCGGTGGTGACCGAGTCGCCCAGCTTGGCCAGCACGCGGGCGCCGGAGATGTCGGTCACCGGGCTCGGGGTGGTGGCCATGCCCTCGAAGTACGGGGGCTTGCGGACGTAGGTCGACTCCGCGTCCCACTCGAAGGTGTTGCCGGTCGGGACGGGGAGCGACTGCCAGCGGTGGTCACCGGCGAAGACGTCCTGGTAGCCCTTGTCGAACATGGCCTCGTCGATGGAGCCGGCGACCGTGTCGGCCACCTCCTGCTCCGACGGCCAGATGTCGGCGAGGAAGACGTCGTTGCCGTCGGCGTCCTGGCCCAGGGCGTCGCGGGTGATGTCGACGTTCATGTTGCCGGCCAGGGCGTAGGCGACCACCAGCGGCGGGGAGGCCAGGTAGTTCATCTTGACGTCCGGGTTGATCCGGCCCTCGAAGTTGCGGTTGCCGGAGAGCACCGAGACGACCGCGAGGTCCGACTCGTTCACCGCGGCGGAGACCTCCTCGGGCAGCGGGCCCGAGTTGCCGATGCAGGTGACGCAGCCGTAGCCGACCAGGTTGAAGCCCAGCTTCTCCATGTACGGGAGCAGGCCGGCCTTCTCGTAGTAGTCCATGACGACCTTGGAGCCGGGCGCCAGGGTGGTCTTGACCCAGGGCTTGACGTGCAGGCCCTTCTCTACGGCCTTCTTCGCCAGCAGGGCGGCGCCCAGCATGACGGAGGGGTTGGAGGTGTTGGTGCAGGAGGTGATCGAGGCGATCACGACCGCGCCGTTGTCGATCTCGTAGGTCGAGCCGTCGGGGGAGGTGACGGTGGTCGGCTTCGACGCCTCGGCCGAGTAGGTCGGCAGCGCCTCGGCGAACTTCTGCGCGGCCTCGGCCAGGACCACGCGGTCCTGCGGGCGCTTCGGGCCGGAGATCGACGGGACGACGGTGGAGACGTCCAGCTCCAGGTACTCGGAGTAGACCGGCTCGACCGACGGGTCGTGCCAGAGGCCCTGCTCCTTGGCGTACGCCTCGACCAGGGCGAGCTGCTGCTCGTCGCGGCCGGTGAGCTTCAGGTAGTTGATGGTCTCGGCGTCGATCGGGAAGATCGCGCAGGTCGAGCCGAACTCCGGCGACATGTTGCCGATGGTGGCGCGGTTCGCCAGCGGGATCGCGGTGACGCCCTCGCCGTAGAACTCGACGAACTTGCCGACCACACCGTGCTTGCGCAGCATCTCGGTGATGGTGAGCACCAGGTCGGTGGCGGTGGTGCCGGCCGGGAGCTGGCCGTTCAGCTTGAAGCCGACCACGCGCGGGATCAGCATCGAGACCGGCTGGCCGAGCATCGCGGCCTCGGCCTCGATGCCGCCGACGCCCCAGCCCAGCACGCCCAGGCCGTTGACCATGGTGGTGTGTGAGTCGGTGCCGACGCAGGTGTCGGGGTACGCCTGGCCGTTGCGGACCATGACGGTGCGGGCCAGGTGCTCGATGTTGACCTGGTGGACGATGCCGGTGCCGGGCGGGACGACCTTGAACTCGTCGAACGCGGTCTGGCCCCAGCGCAGGAACTGGTAGCGCTCCTTGTTGCGGCCGTACTCGATCTCGACGTTCTGGACGAAGGCGTCCGGGGTGCCGAACTTGTCGGCGATGACGGAGTGGTCGATGACCAGCTCGGCCGGCGCCAGCGGGTTGATCTTGGACGGGTCGCCGCCCAGCTCCTTCACGGCCTCGCGCATGGTGGCCAGGTCGACCACGCAGGGCACGCCGGTGAAGTCCTGCATGATCACGCGCGCCGGGGTGAACTGGATCTCCTCGGACGGCTCGGCCGTCGGGTCCCAGCCGCCGAGGGCGCGGATGTGGTCGGCGGTGATGTTGGCGCCGTCCTCGGTGCGGAGCAGGTTCTCCAGCAGGACCTTGAGGCTGTACGGCAGCCGCTCGGCACCCTCGACGGCGGAGAGCTTGAAGATCTCGTACGACTCGTCGCCCACCTGCAGCGAGCTGCGGGCGTCGAAGCTGTTCGCGGACACGACTGACTCCTTCTTGGTCCACCCGGTGATAAGGTAAGCCTTAGCTAACCTGACTGCCACCGCTTACCGCGCCGATGATGGAGGGCTGCGCCCCTCGGCAAGTATCTTGACGTCAAGATAAAGCGTAACGCGGAATGTATCTCGATGTCGAGATAAACCATAGTGCATGGGTTCCACCCACACTCCACCGGCTCGTCCCGGCACGGCACCGCGTCGCCGCGGCCTCCCCACCAGGGTGCACCTCCCCGCCCCCACGGGCACCCGAACGAACCCCGGCCGGGGTGCAACACGACCCCTCGGCCCGCGCGTCATGCTCCTCGGGAACGAATGCGGGTACGGACTCCGGCCCGGGCACGGCGGGGCTCCGGCCCGGCGGGGGCTCCGGCCCGGGTACGGCGGGGATCCGCCCCGGGCACGGATGGCGGGGGCTCCGGCCCTCCGCCCCGGGGGCGCGGTCGTCGCCGCCCTGCCCGCCGCGGCCCGGGAGATCGTGATCAAGACCGTGCAGGAGACCGTTCCGCCCGAATACGGCCAGGACGGCAGGTGGGAGGTCACCAGCACCGAACTCGGGAGCCCGCCGAAGGCCGCGCCCGCGAACGCCCCGGGGATCTCGTTCCTGTTCCGGCTGCACGGCGCCTCCGGGGCGGAGGTCGGCACCGTCGAACTGCTCGTCCAGCGCTCCTCGCTGTCCCCGGGGCTCCCGGCCATGGACTACGACTGCGACCGGCAGCCGGCCACCGACGGCTGCGACTCCGACTCCACGGGGCCCTCGGACTTCGAGGCCGTGACGGTCACCCTGCCCGGCGCGGACGGCCGCCCCGTCAGCTACCGGGCGGACCTGCTGGACCACAACGGCTTCCGGATCCTGGTGACCTCCACCGGGCTGACCGGCGGCCTCCCGCCGATCAGCCGGGCCACCGTCGGCAGACTCGCGCTGGAACTGCGCCGGAACCTCTTTCCCCCGAGACCACCACCCGGACGCCCGGGTGGGACGAACTCCTGAGCGCCACCGCCACGCCCAGCCGGTAGCGCGGAGGGCGGGGCCGGGGCGGACGCGGGGCGGGGCCGGGGCGGGGCCGGGGCGGGCGCGGGCGGGTACCCCGGCCACGGGGCGGCGGGCCCGGGCGGGCTACCGTGGGCGGGTGATCGTGGTGGACGCTTCCGCAGTGGTGCTGTCGCTCTCCGACCGGGGCCCCCGGGGCGAGGCTGCCCGGGCCGCGCTGGCCGCCGACCCCGAGTGGGTTGCGCCCGAGCACGTGGTGATCGAGGTGATGCAGTCGCTGCGCGGCCTGTACCTGGCGAAGCAGTTGACGGCCGACGAGGTCACCGACCTCACCCGCCGGCTGCCCGGACTGGCCATCCGCAAGGTCGAGGTGGCCCCGCTGCTCGGCCGGATCTGGGAGCTCAAGGACAACCTGACCCCGGACGACGCCGCCTACGTCGCGGTCGCCGAACGCTACGGCGCCCCGCTGGTCACCGCCGACCTGCGCCTGATGCGCGCCACCGGACCGCGCTGCGAGATCCGCGGCATCGCGGCGGCGGACTGACCCGCGGCCCGGCCACCACCCCGGCCACCGCCACCGCCGGGCGCCGTTCGAAGCCGGTTCCCGTACGGGTGACTGCGGGCGGCGGTGCGGCACGGCGGCGTGCGCGGCGGTGCGGGGACGGCCACGGTGTCGGGTGTTCCCTGACGGTCCGTCGGAAGGTCCGCGATGCCCCTGTCCTCCGCTGCCGGTGCGCTGATGGTGCCGCTCGCCCTGCTGCCGGTCGGCCCGCCCGGCGCGGTGGCCGCCTCCCCCGCTCCGGGTGCACCGGCCACCGCGGGCGCACCGGTCACCGCGGGCGCACCGGTCACCGCGGGCGCACCGGTCACCGCGGGCGCCGCCCGGGTGGTGGACGCCCGCTTCGACCGGGCGGACGGCTTCGTCCCGGCCCGGGCGGTCACCCACGCGCCCGACCTGGTGCCGTACGGCTCGCAGGTGCGGGTCACGGTCGGCCGGGCGGCCGGGCACACCTCCGTCACGGTGGAACTCGCCGGGGTGACCGGCCCGCGCGAGTTCCCAGCGCACGTGCACACCGGCTACTGCGGCGCCGACCCGGCGTCCTCCGGGCCGCACTACCAGCAGGTGGCGGGCTCGGACGCGGCCGACAACGAGGTGCGGACGACGGTGCGCACCGGCCCGGACGGGGCCGGGACCGCCACCGCGACCGTCCCCTGGGAGTTCCGGCCCGGCGAGGCGCACTCGCTGGTGCTGCACGCGGGCGCGCCCGCCGGACCGCACGCCCCGGCCGACCGGGCGGCCTGCGTGGACGTCGACTTCTGACACCCGGACGCCGAACGCCCGCCGGACTGGTGCGTCCGGCGGGCGTTCGGGTGCGGCGGGTACCGCGGGTGCGGGCGGGTGCGGCGGGTCAGGACCCGAGGGTCGCCACCATCACGGCCTTGATGGTGTGCAGGCGGTTCTCGGCCTGGTCGAAGACCACCGAGTGCGCGGACTCGAACAGCTCGTCGGTGCACTCCAGCTCGGACATGCCGGTGAGCTCGTGCATCTGGCGGCCGACCTCGGTGCCGAGGTCGTGGAACGCGGGCAGGCAGTGCAGGAACTTGACTGCCGGGTTCCCGGTGGCGCGCACGGTGTCCATCGAGACCTGGTAGGGCTTGAGCAGCGCGATCCGCTCGGCCCAGACCTCCTTGGGCTCGCCCATCGACACCCAGACGTCGGTGTAGAGGAAGTCCGCCCCGGCGACGCCGGCCGCCACGTCCTCGGTGAGGGTGATCCGGGCGCCGCTGGTCTCGGCCAGCACCTCGGCCGCCTTGCGGACCTCCTCGCTCGGCCAGAGCGAGGCCGGGGCGACGATCCGGATGTCCATGCCCAGCAGCGCGCCGGTGACCAGCACCGAGTTGCCCATGTTGAAGCGGGCGTCACCGAGGTAGACCAGGGCGGTCTCGTTCAGCGGCTTGCTGGAGTGCTCCTGGATGGTGAGCACGTCGGCCAGCAGCTGGGTGGGGTGCCACTCGTCGGTCAGGCCGTTCCAGACCGGGACGCCCGCGTGCGCGGCCAGTTCCTCGACGATCTCCTGCCCGTCGCCGCGGTACTCGATGCCGTCGAACATCCGGCCCAGCACCCGCGCGGTGTCCTTGATCGACTCCTTGTGCCCCATCTGCGACCCGGCCGGGTCCAGGTAGGTGGTGGAGGCGCCCTGGTCGTGGGCGGCCACCTCGAAGGCGCAGCGGGTGCGGGTGGAGGTCTTGGCGAAGATCAGCGCGATGTTCTTGCCGCGCAGCCGGGGCTGCTCGGTGCCCGCGTACTTGGCGGCCTTCAGCTGGGCCGCCAGGTCGACCAGGTGACGGAACTCCTGGGGAGTGAAGTCGAGCTCCTTGAGGAAGTGCCTGTTCCGGAGGTTGAACGCCATACCGGTCTCCTGGGTCGGTCAACGGACTGAAGTGGGAAGTGTATACGAGGAGTCGAATATTCATGCAACCATTCGACGGCCGACTATGGTCGGCCCATGGTCGGCCCATGGCCGGCTCGCGCCCGGCGCGGCCGGTGCGCGACCGCTGCGCGGACCGGGCACTGCCAGTGCACCCCCGGCGCGCGGTC
Source organism: Kitasatospora sp. NPDC004272 (assembly GCF_053603035.1). Lineage (NCBI taxonomy): Bacteria > Bacillati > Actinomycetota > Actinomycetes > Kitasatosporales > Streptomycetaceae > Kitasatospora > Kitasatospora sp. NPDC004272. The sequence goes on from NZ_JBSGET010000052.1 coordinate 20,302, forward strand.
GGGGCCACCGCAGGAAGGCTGCACCCGACCGCGCACCGGAGCTCCCGGACCGCCCGAACCGCCCGGACCGCCCGAACCGCCCGCAGCCTCCGACCCCGGGGTCAGAGCCGGGGGTCGACCGGCTCGGACTCCAGGGCCAGCACCGCGAACACCGCCTCGTGCACCCGCCAGAGCGGCTCTCCGGCCGCCAGCCGGTCCAGTGCCTCCAGGCCGAGGGCGTACTCGCGCAGGGCGAGCGAGCGCTTGTGGCCGAGCGAGCGCTGGCGCAGTCCGTCCAGGCGGCGGGTGTAGTCCGGGCCGTAGATGATCCGCAGGTAGTCGCGGCCGCGGACCTTCAGGCCGGGCTGGACCGGTCGCCCGGAGCCGTCGAGGTGCAGCGGCTCGACCGGCTTGACCACCATGCCCTCGCCGCCGGCCGCGGTCAGCTCCTCCCACCAGGCGACGGCGGCGGCCACCGAGGACTCGTCCCCGGTGTCGACCAGCAGCCGCCCGGTGCGGTGCAGCACCGGCGCGGCGCCGCCCGCCGCCGCGGCGAGCCGCCGGTCGGCGTCCACCAGCCGGTCGATCAGGGCGAGGTGCTCGGTGTGCGGGCGCAGCGCCAGGTTGGCGCCCTCGGCGGCGAGCAGCTGGAACGGGGCCAGCCGGATGCCGTCGAGGCCCTCGGTCGGCCAGCAGTAGCGCCGGTACGCCTCGGTGAAGGCGCGGGTGTCGGCGGCCTGCTCCCGCTGGCGGCCGGTCAGCTCCGCCACGTCCAGTCCGCGGGCGGCGGCCCGGGTGAGGGCGTCGAGCGCGACGGGCAGGGCGGCCCCGGCGGCCGCGCCGACGGCGGCGTACTGGCGGCGCAGCAGCTCGACCGCCTTGAGCGACCAGGGCATCAGTTCGGCGTCCAGCAGCAGCCAGCCGGTGTCGAGTTCGTCGAACAGGCCGGTGTGCTCGGCGGCGGCCCGGAGCCGGTCGAGGAGCGCTTCGGTGAGCGCGTCGTCGTTCAGGAAGGCACGGCCGGTCCTGGTCCAGATCGCGCCGGGGCCGGGCAGGCCGAAGCGCTTCTCCAGGGCGGCCCCGTCCCGGGCGACCAGGACGACGGCCCGCGAGCCCATGTGCTTCTCCTCGCAGACCACCTGCCGCACCCCGTCGTGCCGGTAGGCGAAGAACGCCTCCTCGGGGTGCTCCAGCAGGCCCTCGCGCCGGGAGGTCGGCGAGGGGGCCATGGTGGGCGGCAGGTAGGCGAGCAGCCGCGGGTCGAGCGCGAAGCGGCTCATCACCTCCAGCGCGGCGGCGGCGTTCTCCTCCCGGACGGTGACGTTGCCGAGCCGGGAGGTCTCCACCACCCGGCGGCCGGTCACGTCGGCCAGGTCGAGCGGGCGGCCCTCCCGGCCGCCGGGCGCGTCGGTGTGCACGGGGCGGACCGGTTCGTACCACTCCTGCTCGGCCGGGACGGAGACGACCTCCCGCTCCGGGTAGCGCAGCGCGGTCAGGCTGCCGCCGAACACGCAGCCGGTGTCCAGGCAGATGGTGTTGTTGAGGAAGCTCGCCACCGGCACCGGGGTGTGGCCGTAGACCACCAGGGCGCGGCCGCGGTACTCCTCGGCCCACGGGTAGCGCACCGGCAGGCCGTACTCGTCGGTCTCGCCGGTGGTGTCGCCGTACAGCGCGTGCGAGCGGACCCGGCCGGAGGCGCGGCCGTGGTACTTCTCCGGCAGGCCGGCGTGGCAGACCACCAGCGCGCCGCCGTCCAGCAGGTAGTGGCTGACCAGGCCGCTCATGAACGTCCGGACCCGGGCCCGGAACTCGTCGCTCTCCGCGGACAGCTGGTCGATCGACTCCTGCAGGCCGTGCGAGACGGTGACCTTGCGGCCGCCCATCCAGCGGCCGAGCTTGTTCTCGTGGTTGCCGGGGACGCAGAGGGCGTGGCCGGCCTCGACCATGCCCATCACCAGGCGCAGCACGCCCGGGGTGTCCGGACCGCGGTCGACCAGGTCGCCGACGAAGACCGCGGTGCGGCCCTCGGGGTGGGCGGCGTCCACCGCGCGGCCCTGCTCGTCGCGGGTGAGCTCGTAGCCGAGCCGGCCGAGCAGGGTCTCCAGCTCGGAGCGGCAGCCGTGGATGTCACCGACGACGTCGAACGGGCCGGTCAGGTGTCGCAGGTCGTTGTACCGCTTCTCCGGGACGATCTCGGCGTGCTCGATCTCCTCGACCCCGCGCAGCACGTGCACCTTGCGGAAGCCCTCGCGCTCCAGCCCGCGCAGCGAGCGGCGCAGGTCGCGCTGGTGGCGCTGGATCACCTGGGCGGGCAACTGCCGGTCCGGCCGGGCGCGGTTGCGTTCGGCGCACACCTCGGCCGGGACGTCGAGCACGATGGCGATCGGCAGCACGTGGTGCTCCCGGGCGATCGCGACCAGCGCCCGGCGGGCGTGGTCCTGGACGTTGGTGGCGTCGACCACGGTGCGCCGGCCCGCCGCGAGTCGCTTGCCGACGATGTAGTGCAGCACGTCGAAGGCGTCGGCGGAGGCGGCCTGGTCGTTCTCGTCGTCGGAGACCAGGCCCCGGCAGAAGTCGGAGGAGATCACCTCGGTGGGCTTGAAGTGCTCGCGGGCGAAGGTGGACTTGCCGGAGCCGGTGCTGCCGATCAGCACCACCAGCGAGACGTCGGTGACGGGCAGCCGGCGGCTGGCCCGGGCGGGGGTCGGCTCCGGGGTTTCGGTGGTCATCGGTGGGCGCTCCCTTCCGGGGCGAGGTCGTTCGACGGGGTGCCGGTGGCGGCAGCGGCGTCGGTGGCAGCGGTGTCGGTGGCAGCGGGTTCGGCGCCAGCGGGCTCGGCGGCGTCGGGCTCGGCGAGGCGGAAGTGCGCGAGCTGGGTGGGGGCGCCGACCTCGGGGTCGACCGGGCCGACCGGCTCCAGCTCGACGCGGTAGCCGTAACCGGCGGCGACCTGCTCCGCCCAGGCCGCGAACTCGGCCCGGCTCCACTCGAAGCGGTGGTCGTCGTGGCGCATCCGCCCGGCGGGCAGGGTCTCCCAGCGGACGTTGTACTCGGCGTTCGGGGTGGTGACCACGACCGCCGCGGGCCGGGCCGCGCCGAACACGGCGTACTCCAGCGCGGGCAGCCGGGGCAGGTCGAGGTGCTCGATCACCTCGCACAGCACCGCCGCGTCGTAGCCCTTCAGCCGGGCGTCGGTGTACGTCAGCGCGCCCTGGACCAGCTTGACCCGGCGGGCCGTCCGCTCCGGCAGCCGGTCCAGGTGGAGCCGGCGGGCGGCGATCGTCAGCGCCCGCGCGGACACGTCCACGCCGAGCACCTCGGTGACCCGCGGTTCCTTGAGCAGCGCGCCCACCAATTCGCCCTGCCCGCAGCCCAGGTCGAGCACCCGGGCCGCGCCGGTGCGGGCCAGCGCCGCCAGGATCGCCGTCCGCCGCTGCACGGCGAGCGGCACCCCGCGCTCGCGGTCGGCACCCTCGGCCCCGGCCCCGGTCTCGGTCTCGGCCCCGGTCTCGGCCACGGACCCGGCCTTGATCGCAGCTGCGGTCGCGACCTGGTCGGTCGGCCCGGTGGCACTCACCTCCTCCGCGGTCTCCGGGGCGCCCCGGGTCTCCGGAGCGTCCGGAACCTCCGGGACGTCCGGCACGGCGTTGTCGATCTCCTCGGCCTCGCGGTCGTCGGCCTCGGCCAGCCGGGCCAGCGCGAGGCGCTCCGTGGCCAGCCTGGTCAGCGACCAGCGGCGGGACAGGTAGCGGCGGACGATCAGGGCGCGTTCGGGGTGGTCGGCGAGCCAGCCCTGGCCGGCTGCGAGCAGTTTGTCGACCTCGTCGGGGGCCACCCAGTAGTGCTTGGCCCCGTCGAGGACGGGCAGCAGCACGTAGAGGTGCTGGAGCGCGTCGGCGAGCCGCCGGGTGCCGGTCAGTTCGAGCCGGACGTACCGGGAGTCGCCCCACTCGGGGAAGGACTCGTCCAGCGGGACGGGCCGCGCGTCGACCTGCCAGCCCAGTGGGGCGAACAGCCGCTCCACCAGCGCGGGACCGTCGCCCCCGGCCACCGGAACGGCGGGCAGCGCGATCCGCAGCGGCAGCTCCCGGCCCGGCAGTTCGGGCCGGTGCGCGCACTCGCCCTTCATCGCGGAGCGGTAGACCGTGCGCAGCGCCACCGCGAGCAGCGAGGAGGCGGCGTACGGGCGGTCGTTGACGTACTGGGCGAGCGCGAGGTCGGGCGAGCCGGAGCGGCCCTTGCCCCGGCCCTGGCGGAGCAGCGCGGCGGGGTCGACCTCCAGCAGCAGGGCGGCGGTGCACGCTTGCTCCCCGGCCTCGGGGTAGAAGACGTGCGCTGTGCCGTGCGCGGTGGCGAACCGCTGCACCTTGTCGGGGTGCTTGTGCAGCAGGAAGCCCAGGTCGGAGGCGGGGTTCTCGGCGGTGCCGGTAGTGGAGATCGATACGAACACCCGGCCGAGTATGTCCCGCGGACCCGTCCGGGAGCACCAGGTTTTGTCCGTCCGGTGAGCGTGTTGGTCAGCCCTCGCCCCGATTGGTTACGGTGCGGGATGTGACTGCTGAAACCTCCTCCCCCGCAAGCGGCGCGGTGGCCGCCGGCCTGGCGACCATCGCGGCCGACGGCACCGTCCTCGACACCTGGTTCCCCGCGCCCGAGCTGGCCGCCGCCCCGGGCCCGTCCGGCACCGTCCGGCTGAGCGCCGAGGAGGCCGAGAAGGCGCTCGGCCCCGGCGCCGCCGAGGCGCTCCGCACCGACGCCCGGCGCGGCGTCGAGGTGGTGGCGGTGCGCACCGTGATCTCCTCGCTGGAGGAGAAGCCGCTGGACGCGCACGACGTCTACCTGCGGCTGCACCTGCTCTCCGCCCGCCTGGTGAAGCCGCACGGCCAGAGCCTCGACGGCATCTTCGGCCTGCTGGCGAACGTCGCCTGGACCTCGATCGGCCCGACCCCGGTCGCCAACGTGGAGCAGGCCCGGCTGGCGGTGCGCGCCCAGGGCGGGCAGCTCGCCCTGTACGGCATCGACAAGTTCCCCCGGATGACCGACTACGTGGCGCCGGCCGGCGTCCGGATCGCCCACGCCGACCGGGTGCGCCTGGGCGCGCACCTGGCCGAGGGCACCACCGTGATGCACGAGGGCTTCGTCAACTTCAACGCGGGCACCCTGGGCACCTCGATGGTCGAGGGCCGGATCAGCGCGGGCGTGGTGGTCGGTGACCACAGCGACATCGGCGGCGGCGCCTCGATCATGGGCACCCTGTCCGGCGGCGGCAAGCAGGTCGTCTCGGTGGGCGAGCGCTGCCTGCTGGGCGCCAACGCGGGCATCGGCATCTCGCTGGGCAACGACTGCGTGGTCGAGGCGGGGCTGTACGTCACAGCCGGCACCCGGGTCACCGCGCCGGACGGCTCGGTGGCCAAGGCGGTGGAGCTGTCCGGCCAGGACAACCTGCTGTTCCGCCGCAACTCGCAGTCCGGCGCGGTCGAGGTGATCGCCCGCTCCGGTTCGTGGGGCGGTCTGAACGCGGATCTGCACTCGCACAACTGACCTCCTGTCAGGTGGTGTTCGTCCCGACGGCCGGTGTCCGCTCCCCAGCGGCCCGGCCGTCCGGCCTTCCCCGGCCCGGAACCGCTCCGGCGCCCGGGAGCACTCCGGTAGCCGGGAGCACTCCGCACCCGGGCCCGCACCCGGGCCCGCTCCGGGGTGCGACGACGCGGCCGAACGGGCGCCGCGCCGTAGCCGAGCGGGGGCGGCCCCCGCAAACTCGGCTCACCCCTGGGGCTGACCGGGCCTGCCGGTTGGACCTCAACGGGTGGTCCGGGGTGACCGTGCGCGGCGGGAACTCGTTGGACCGGCGGCGCCGACCCCCGGCGCTTCACACCGCACCACCGAGTTGAAGGGGCCCCCTCATGTCCGAGCCCTGGACCGAGCCGCCCACCGCGGACACCACCGCGGCCCCCGCCGCGGGCGATGCGCCCGCCCCCCCGAAGTCGTTGTTGGAGCAGATGCAGGACCTGCTCGCCTCGATCAACACCGACCTGGCCGGACTCGACTCCGACCTGCGCTCCTCGCCCGTCCGCGGCGGACAGGACACCCCGGCGGACGGCTCGCCCCGCACCTGAGCACCGCGCACCGCCGGGACCGGCGGGCCCAGCGGGACCACGAGCCTCGGCTCCTCCCGCCGGGCCGCGCCCGGCACCGCCGGCCCGGACGGTTCCTCCCCCCGGTCTCCGTCCCGGCCCCCGCCTCGTTCCCCTCCCCGCTCCTCCGCCGCCCCCGGTTCTCCGTCCGGGGCCCGCGCGCCCGTCAGCCTCCGCTGCTCGCGCAGGAGTTCGGCCACCAGGTCGCGGCACTCGGATCCGGCGTCCAGCCCGTCGATGCAGCTCCAGTACAGGCTCTCGGTGTCCGCCCCGCAGGCGAGCACCACCAGGCTCTCGTTCGCCTCCTCCAGCAGCAGGGCGAGTTCGGCCAGCACCGGATCCAGCTCGCCGAGCGCGCTGAACCGCTCGACCAGCGTCGGCCCGCTCCACTCCGGGTAGACGCCGACCGGGCCGCCGGGCAGTTCGTCCAGGCCGGGTTCGGGCGGTTGGCGCAGGCAGCTCGCGGTGTGCGCCCCGGCCTCGGAGAGCAACTGCCCGAGGGTGGCGAACGCCTCCCCGTCGTGGTCGGCGATCCGGGCCCCGACCGCTTCGGTGAGCAGCCCGGCCTGCCACGCCTCGTGCAGGATGTCCCCGGTCGTCCGGGCCTCGGCCAGGGCGTGCCGGACGGTCTTGATCAGTCGCAGTGCCTCCACGGTGGCTCCCCTCGTCGACTGCCGCCGTCCTTCGGCGGTCGGTCACGGGGATCAGCGTGCCGCCGCTCCCGGGGTGCTCCCAGCGGGTTCGGCGGGCCTGTGGAAAACCCGGCCCTGTGGAAAACCCGGGTCCCCCGGACGGGGGAATTCCGGATGATTTCCCCGCCCGCCGGGAACCCGGCCCACCGCCCCGGGGCGCTGCTCCCGGCGCACCGCTCCCAGCTCAGCGCCCCCGGGCACGGGGCACCGGGCACCGGGCACCGGGCACCGGTCTAGGGCACCGGGAACCTGCTCTCGTTGCGTTCGATCTTCTCCGCCAGTGCCCGCAGCGGATCCACCTCCAGCACGGTGCACAGTTGCAGCAGGTAGGCCAGCACGTCGGCCACCTCGTCCCGGACCCGGTGCGCCGACCGGGCGTCGGACATCACGTCGGCGGCCTGCTCGGGCGTCAACCACTGGAAGATCTCCAGCAGTTCGCCGGCCTCGACGGTCAGCGCCGAGGCCAGGTTCTTCGGGGTGTGGTACTGCTGCCAGCTCCGGGCGGCTGCGAACTCGGCCAGCCGTCGCTGCAGTTCGGGCACCGTCGGCCCGGCGTCCGGCACGGCCGGCTCCACTTCGTCGTTCATTCCCCCAGGTCTACCACCGCCCCCTCGCCGCGCACCGAGCCGTACCCCGCGCCCGGCACGCCGCCTTGCACCGCACCCTGCACGCCGCCCTGCGCCGGTCCCAGCGCCACGCCCTGCACGGACCCCTGCACCGGCACCCGGGCCGCGGGGTCGGTGCGGCGCAGCAGGCTGTGCCCGGTGGCCGGATCCCGTCGGCACTCGACCAGTTCGATGCCGTCCGCGCCGAGCGCCGGCCCCGGTTCCTGGAGCGTGGCGAGCAGCCGGATGTCGCCCTTGCCGGTGACCTCGCGGGCCAGCCGCAGCAGGGCGGCGATCTGGTCGGTGGCCAGGCCCGCCCCGAGGTCCTCGGCGAGCAGCACCAACTGCCGGTGCGCGTCCGGCACTTCGATGGCGGGGTCGACGTCGAGGACGGCGGCGCCGGTGAGCAGGACGGCGGCGAAGGCGAGCAGCCGCAGCATGCCGTCGGCGGCCTGGTCGGCGCCGGTGCGGCCGAGCACGCCCTCGTCGAAGACGGCGAGCAGCCGCTGCCGGTCGCCGTCGCCCCGGCGGGCCACGCCGAGGCCGAGCAGCGGGTGCGGGGCGGCGGCCTGGACGGCGCGCAGCAGGCGGGCCCAGCGGCGCGGGCACTCGTGCGCCAGCCGGTCGAGCACGGCGGAGATGTTGGCGGCGGTGCCGAGCAGCCGGGCCTGTGGTTCGGGCCGGCCCCAGCCGCGCATCGCGGCCGGCACGGGGTGCAGCGCGAACACCTCGCGCAGCGCGGTGAGCACCTGTTCGGAGGCGGCCAGCACTTTGCGTTCGCCGTTGGAGGATCCGGCGACCCGCAGCGGCAGTTGGGCGGTGATCAGGCTGCCGCTGGGCAGCGGGGCGCGGATGTCGCCCTGTCGGGAGTCGTTGTGCCAGGTGACGTTGACCCGGCCGCGGGTGAGGTCCTGTTCGCCGGTCTCCATCAGGGTGCGGTCGTCCAGGGTGAGGCATTCGCGGGCGACCCGAACCCGGCCGTCGGTGCGCACCACCACTTCGAGCCGGATCGTCCCGACGCAGGAGCGCACGGTGCAGCCCAGGATGATCGCGTTGCGCCCGTGCGGCACGCAGCCGATCATCCCGCCGCGCACCGGGACGGCGAGCGGTCCGCGCGGGCCGCCGACGCCGTCCAGCGAGGGCCTGATCTCCTCGCCGAGGGCGAGCCGGGAGAGCACGCTCAGCGCGTCCAGCGCGTTGGACTTGCCCGCCCCGGACGGCCCGTGCAGCACGGTCAGCGGCGACATCGGCAGGACGGCCCGCCGGTAGGACTTGAAGGAGGTCAGCCGCAGTTCTTCGACGGTGGGGCGCTTCACCGTCGGCTCGGACGCCGCGGGGAGGGGCGTCCGCCGCGTGTCGCGGGCGGCGGCGGACGGCAGGGGTGGGGCCAAGGGGGCTTCGCTGGTCACCCGGAGCACTCTAGATGCGCCCTGAGCTGGAGAAACGTCCCTCCTGACGCCCTTTCACCCCTTCGAGTCCCAACTGTCCCGGTCGTGGAACCCGGGCGTTCACTCGTACGCGGTGACCAGCACCGAGCCGGTGACCTCCACCGGCTCGGGCAGCGCCGCCAGCGCGGCGGCCAGGGCGGCCGGGTCGGTGTGCCAGGCGCTCGGGCCCATCCCGACCACGGCGGCGGCGTCCGCCCGCGACAGCTGCAGCGCGAACTCCACCTCGGTGCGCTCCACCGGGGCGAACCAGGGGCCGAGCTTCTCCGCGATCCGCCGGTCCTTGTCCTCGTCCACCGAGAGCAGGCCCAGCGCGCCCACCAGTTCCCGCAGGTGGCGGGAGGTCGGGGCGGCCACCAGCAGCCGTCCGCCGGGGCGCAGCACCCGCCGCATCTCGGGGCCGTTGCGCGGCGCGAACACGTTCAGCAGCACGTCCGCGGCGCCGTCCCGCAGCGGCAGCGGCCGCCAGGCGTCGCACACCACCGCGCCAATCTGCGGGTGCGCCTTGGCGGCGCGCCGCAGCGCGTACTTGGACAGGTCGAGCGCCGCGCCCGCCGCGCCCGGTCGGGCGTCCAGCACCCGGGCCAGGTAGTGGCCGGTGCCCGCGCCGAGGTCCGCGACCAGCCCGCTCTCCGCCGCGACCCCGGCCGCGGCCGCGGCCAGCGCCCGTTCCAGCGGGGCGTAGTGGCCGGCTGCCAGGAAGTCGCTGCGGGCCGCGACCATCTCGGCGGTGTCGGCGGTGCCCTGCTTGGCGTCCCCGGCCAGCAGGCTCACGTAGCCCTGCCGGGCCTGGTCGAAGCCGTGCCCGTTCGGGCAGCGCAGGGTGCGGGCGTCCAGCGCCAGCGGGCGGGCGCAGTGCGGGCAGACCAGGTAGGGCTCGATGTCCTGCAGCAACTCGCTCGCATCCTCGGCGCAGATCGTTCGGTGCCCCGGGGGCCGTCAGGGGCCGGGGGAACGTCGAGGGTATCCCGCCCGCGGGCGCCTCGTCGCTCTCCCGACCCCTGACGCGTCCGGCCCGTGCGGCGGGCGCGCCTCACTCCTCGCCGTCGTCGCCGACCTCTTCCTCCTCCGACTCGTCGACCACCCACATGCCCAGCCGCTCCGCCACGCCGGTGATGCCGAGCTTGCCCTCCCGGATCGCCCGGGCCAGGCTGCGCACCTCGCGCGCGGTGGTCGCCACCCGACAGCCGCTGGCCACCAGGTACGCGTAGGCCACGGCGGTGGCGAACAGCTCGTTGTTGCGCTCCAGCGCGGGGACCCGGATCAGCTGGTGCATCAGCGCCGCCGCCCGGTCCTGCGGTTCGGGGTAGACCGCGATGTCGAAGACCTCGGCCTGGTGCCTGGTGATCGCCGCGAGCAGCGATCCGTAGTCGGTGACCTGCGGGTCACCGGGCGTGTACTGCTCGGCGGTCATGAGCAGCCACGAGAGGTCGACCTCAAGCTTCAACGGCGCACGTCCTGGAGTTCGCCGGGCGACCCGAACTCGGCGAGGAACACCGCCTCGTGCTCCTTCATGAACTGCGCCGCGGCGTCCACGAAGTTGCGTCCGGCCTCGCCCATGTCCTGCTGCACCAGCCGTTCGATGTACTGGTTCATGCTGATCCCCTGCTGCTCCGCCCGCTCGCGGGCGATCTCGGCGGTGGTCGCGTCCACCCTGACGTTCAGCTGCTTCTTGGCCATCCTTCAACGCTAGCGCCGAGGTGCTAGCACAACAAGGGCGCAAACCGGCCGCTCCCCCACCTCCCACCATGTCCGCCCGCGCCCCCGCGAAAACCGGCCGACCGTCCCGATCCGGCGAGTCCCCCGCCCGGCGGGCGGAACGCCTCCACCAGTACGATGAGCGCCCCTCTCCAGGAACGGAGGCACCCGATGCGGTTCCCCAAGGCCGTGCGCTTCCTCGTCGGGCTGCTCGCCTACCTGCTCGGCGCCGCCGTCCTGCTCGCCCTCCTCGGCCGGACCGACCCGAACACCACGCTCGGCACCACCCTGCGCGCCGCGGGCGGCGGCCTGCTCGCCGCCCGCGCGATCGCCCTGCTCCGCCGCCGCACCCGCCCCGGCCCCCGCCAGGACGACTGACCCGCCGCACCTCACTCGGCGGGCTTCAGCCCCCGGACCACCTCGTTCAGGAAGCGGTCGACGACGGCATCCACGCTGCGGATGAACCCGGTCTCCTCCGCGCCCCGCCTGGTCCCCATTCCGGCCGGCAGGGTCAGCCGGAACGCCCGGACCTCCGCGCCGTCGGCGGGCACCAGCAGGCCGGGTTCGACCCGCAGCGCCCGCAGCAGCTCGCACGGACCGGGACCGCCGTCCGCGGTCAGCGCCTCGATCCGCAGTTCGGCCGGGGCCTCGGTGAGCTGCCGCAGCAGCCACTGGACCCTGGTGAGCGCCCTGGAGCGCTCGGCGGCGGCCACCTCAAGCGTGGTCTCGATCCGGCCGGTGCGCAGGTCGGCCTCCAGCACGATCGGCCCGGGCAGGCCGGGGACCGCCAGTTCGGAGCGCATCCGGCCGCCGGCCGCGAGTTCCTCCACCGCCCTCTCCCGGCGGACCGCCGGTTCGGTGCGCCGGCCACCGCGCAGCACCGGGGAGACCGGGACGCCGAGTTCGCCGCCCAGGCGCAGGCACAGCTGGCGGGTGAGGCGCTCCCAGTTCTCCACCACCCGCAGCGCGTTGCGGTCCCCGGCCCGCAGGGTGCCCTCGGAGATCGCGTTGCGGACGGTCACCCAGGCCGGGCCCATGTTCTGGAAGCCGTGGCAGCCGGAGTTCTCGTGCCGCAGGTAGTGCAGGAACTCGTTCAGCAGCCAGGCGTGCGCGGGGTTGACCACGCCGTCGTGGTGGCACAGCAGGTGCGCCTCGTGCGCCACCTCGGCCCAGGACAGGTGCCGCAGCGCGACCTTGCGGGCCCGGCGCCGGTCGACCGTCACCGGGGGCTCGCCCTCCAGCGCCAGGTCGTTGGAGAGGGTGATGACCGTCTCGTAGCCGTGCCGCTGGGCCACGTCGAGGTACGCCTGCACCTGTTCCGACTTGAGCGGGCTGCCACCGGTCTTGGTCTCCACCAGGGCGGTCCAGATCTTCCCGGCCCGGCTGACCCGGATCGTGCCGTCGGGGCGGACGGTGCTGTCGGCGTGCTTGAAGCTCGTCTCGGTGAAGGTCTGGACGGTGCCCGCCGGGGCGTTGAACATGGCGGTGATCCGGCGGCCGAACTCCGGCACCTCGGCCATCACCGCCAGCAGGGTGGAGGTGGCCCGGTTCTCCCGGTCCAGCTCGTTCTTCAGTCCGGCCACCGAGAACAGCCGGGCCTGCTTCCAGGACGGGTGGTCGGCGAGGTCGACCTTGGCGGCCTTCGGCAGGGTGACCCGCTTCTTGGCGGTGCGCACCGCGCGCTTCGGCGCGGTCGCGGCCGGCGGGGCAACGGCCGGTTCGGCGGCCGGCGCGGTCCCGGGGGTCGGTGCGGCACCGACGGCCGGTGCGCCCGGCTCGGCGGCCCGCTCGGCCTGCGCCGTCTCCTCCTCCTGGTCGACGTCGATGCCGAAGTCCCCGGCGAGGCCGCCGAGCCCGGACCGGTAGCCCTGGCCGACCGCGCGGAACTTCCACGCCCCGCCGCGCCGGTAGATCTCGCCGAAGACGAACGCGGTCTCCTCCCCGGCGTCGGGGATGTCGAAGGCCACCAGGGTGTCCCCGCCGCCGTCCAGCACGGCCAGCCGGAGTTCGGCGAGTTCGCCGAAGGTGGCCCCGGCGTAGCGGCTTGCCGCCAGGACCACCTGGTGCACCTCGGCGGGCAGCGCCGCGAGATCGAGCAGGATCCGGTCCTGGGTGCCGCTGCCGGTCGGCACCTTGCCCAGGAGCTGCACCGAACTGTCGGGCGTGGCAGGGCAGTTGTAGAAGAGGAAATCCGTCTCCCCGCGCACCTTGCCGTCCACGCCCAGCAGCAGCACCGACACGTCGGCGTCGCCCGCCCCGGTCGGATCGGTCCAGCTCAGGGCGACCGTCACCGGCCCCGGCTCGTCCCCCTCGGCGAACAGTTCGGCGTTGGCGCCCTTGGTCAACTGGTGCACGGCTTCCCCTCCTGAGCACGGCGAACGACGTGTGCGCAGCGTCACCATGCCCACACGTTCCGAGGATGCTACTCCTGCCGGATCTTCACGCCATCCCCTTGAACGGAGCCGGCCCCGGGAAACGCCGCACGGGCGCGGGAAGGGCTCCCGCGCCCGTGCGTGTGGTGCGCCGTCGGCCGTTACCGGACCGGCTCCAGGATGGCGACGCACTCGAAGTGCTGGGTCATCGGGAACAGGTCGAAGGCCCGCAGCGAGACCGGGCGGTAGCCGCCCTCGCGGAAGAAGGCCAGGTCGCGGGCGAGGGCGGCCGGGTCGCAGGCGACGTAGGCGATCCGGCGGGCCTCCAGGGAGCTGAGGTGGGCGACGGTGTCGCGGCCGGCGCCGGCGCGCGGGGGGTCGAGGACGATCAGGTCGGTGGAGGTGATGCCGGTGCGGGGCAGCAGGGTCTCGACCTTGTCGCACTCGATCCGGACGTGCTCCAGCGCGGCGAGGTTGTGCCGGGCGTCGGCCACCGCCTGCTTGCCGGACTCGATGCCGAGCACCGCGCCCTCCTCGCCGACCCGTTCGGCGAGCGCGCCCGCGAACAGGCCGACGCCGCAGTAGAGGTCGAGCGCGCTCTCGCCCCACTGCGGGTCGAGGCCGGTGAGGACGGCGTCGACCAGGGTCTCGGGGGCCTCGGGGTGGATCTGCCAGAAGCCGCCCTCGGAGACCCGCCAGGTGCGGCCGGCGGCGCGCTCGCGGACGAAGGTGCGGCCGTGGACGCGGTGGAAGAGGTCCTGGTCGTCGATCCGGGCGATGGAGGTCTCCCGGTCCAGTTCGACCAGCGGCAGCTGCTCGCCGGTCCGGGGCCGCAGGATCACCTGGCGGTCGGAGGAACCGGAGGAGGCGATCGCCTCGACGGAGGCCACGCCGGTCCAGTCCCGGGACTCGATGCCGAGTTCGGTGACGCCGGGCGCGGCGATCAGGCAGCGGTCGATCGGCTGGACGTCGTGCGAGCGGTGCTTGCGCAGGCCGACGCCGCCCTCCTCGTCCACCGCGTACTGGACCCGGGTGCGCCAGGCCGGGACCTCGCCCGCCGGGAGCTTGCCGCCGACCGGTTCGACCGAGCCGTCCCAGCGGGCCTCCTCGGGGGTGAGGCCGGCCAGCTTGGCGAGCTGCTCGGTGAGGACGGCGGCCTTGAGCTTGCGCTGCCCGCCGGGGGTGACGTGCTGCCAGTCGCAGCCGCCGCACTTGCCGGGGCCGGAGAACGGGCAGGGGGCCTCGATCCGGTCCTTGGACGCCTCCAGCACCTCGACCGCGTCGGCCCGCAGGAAACGGGAGGTGGTGGTGCCCTCGGTGACCAGTGCGACCACCCGCTCGCCGGGCAGCGCGTGCCGGACGAACAGCACCCGCCCCTCGTGCCGGGCCACGCAGTGGCCGCCGTGCGCGACCGGCCCGACCTCGACCTCGTAGCGCTCGCCGACCAGCGGGTCCCCGGAGGGCTGCCGCATCACCGGCTGCGCGGGCCGCAGCGCCTTGGTCGGGCGCACCGCGCCGGGCTTGCGCCCCTGCCGGGCCGGCTTCTTCTCGCCCTCGCCCCTCGGCCCGGCCTGCTTCGGCCCGGCCTGCTTCGGAGCCTTGTCCTTGGGCGCGGCCTTCGTCGCGGACTTCGCCGGAGCGTTCTTCGCCGGAGCGGCCTTCACAGGCTTCTCCGGGCGCTGCTCGCCGGGCACCGGCGGCAGGCTGCGGGCGGTGTTGCCCTCCCGGTCGGTGGCCTCCGGCCGGGCGGGCCGGCTGCTCCAGCGCGGGTGCGCGACCTGCCCCGGCTTGGCGCCGGACGTGCGGCCGGGGCGGCCCTGGCGACCGGAGGAGCGGGGCGGGTTGTTGCGGGTCACGGGGGTCGCTTCCTTACGGGAGACAGCGGGACACAGACGGGTGGAGCACCGTGCGGCGAACACGGCGGCCCGCGGCGGACCGGGAACGATCCGCCACGGGCCCATTGAAGGCCATCCGGAGACCGGACGGGCAGCGCGTGCGCTCAGTCGCGCGGCGCGGCGTCCGCCCCGCCGCCCGACCCGCCGGTCGGACCGGCGGACCCGGCGGAATCGGCCGGACCGCCAGCCCCCGGCCGCCGGCGCGGCTCGCCGCGGCGCACCGCACCGGGCGCGGACCACGCCTTGGGCGCCTTGCGCCGTTCCGAGGACTCCAACTGCCAGGGTACGGAGGTCACCATCACGCCGGGCTTGAACAGCAGGCGGCCCTTGAGCCGCAGCGCGCTCTGGTTGTGCAGCAGGTGCTCGTACCAGTGGCCGACCACGTACTCGGGGATGTAGACCGCGACCACGTCGCGCGGGCTGGAGCGGCGCAGGTTCTTGACGTACTCCAGCACCGGCCCGGTGACCTCGCGGTAGGGCGAGTCGAGGACCTTGAGCGGCACGTCCAGGCCGCGCTCCTCCCAGTCCTGGCGCAGCGCCGCGGTGTCCACCGGGTCGACGTTGACGGTGACGGCCTCCAGGGTCTGGGCGCGGGCCAGGCGGGCGTACGCGAGGGCGCGCAGCGCGGGCTTGTGGATCTTGGAGACCAGCACGATGGCGTGCACCCGGGTCGGCGGGGCGGCGTCGTCGGGCTCCTCGGCGGCCTTGAGCTCGGCGTTGACCCGGTCGTAGTGCCGGCGGATCGCCTTCATCACGACGAACAGCACGACCATCAGGGCGATCGCGATCCAGGCGTGGCCGATCTTGGTGGCGAGCACCACGATCAGCACGGCCATGGTCATCACCAGGCCGAAGGTGTTGATCGCCCGGCTGCGCTGCATGTGGGCGCGCTTCTTCGGGTCGGTCTCGGTGCGCAGCAGCCTGGTCCAGTGCCGGATCATGCCGGACTGGCTCATGTTGAAGGCCACGAAGACGCCGACGATGTACAGCTGGATCAGCCGGTTCGGGTCGGCGCCGAACGCCACGATGAACAGGATCGCCGCGCCGGCCAGCAGCACGATGCCGTTGGAGAAGGCGAGCCGGTCGCCGCGGGTGTGCAGCTGCCGGGGCAGGTAGCGGTCCTGGGCGAGGATCGAGCCGAGCACCGGGAAGCCGTTGAACGCGGTGTTGGCGGCCAGCACCAGGATCAGGCCGGTGGTGGCGGCGACGAAGTAGAAGCCGGGCGTGAAGTTGGAGAACACCGCTTCGGAGATCTGTGCCAGCACGGTCTTCTGGTGGTAGTTCTCCGGCGCGCCGATCAGCTGCTCGGCCGGGTTCTCGGCCATCTGCGTGCCGGTCAGGTGGGCCAGGTAGATGATGCCCATGAACATCGTCACAGCGATGGAGGCCATCATCAGCAGCGTGGTCGCCGCGTTCTTGCTCTTCGGCTTCCGGAAGGCCGGCACGCCGTTGGAGATCGCCTCCACGCCGGTCAGCGCGGCGCAGCCGGAGGAGAACGCCTTCAGCAGCAGGAACACCAGCGCGAACCCGGCCAGCGAACCGTTCCCGTCCGTCGCCGCCAGGTGGTACGAGGAGCTCTCTGCGGGCAGCGCGGCGCCGAACCCGAAGTGCCGGACCAGGCCGTACACCACCATGCCCATGACGCCGACCATGAACGCGTACGTCGGGACGGCGAACGCCGTGCCGGACTCGCGCACGCCGCGCAGGTTCATGCCCATCAGCAGGATGACCAGGAACACCGACAGCGTCATCTCGTGCCCGCGCAGCGCGGGCACCGCGGAGACCACGTTGGCCACGCCGGAGGTGGTCGACACCGCCACGGTGAGGATGTAGTCGACCATCAGCGCGCTCGCCACCACCAGGCCGGAGTTCGGCCCGTGGTTGACGGTGGCGACCTCGTAGTCGCCGCCGCCGCTGGGGTAGGCGTGCACGTTCTGCCGGTAGGAGGCGACCACCGCGAGCATCACGATGGCGACCACGACGCCGATCTGCCACGAGAAGTGGATGGCCGAGGCGCCGGCCAGCGACAGCGTCAACAGGATCTCCTCGGGCGCGTACGCGACGGAGGAGAGCGCGTCCGAGGCGAACACCGGCAGCGCGATGCGCTTGGGGAGGAGCGTCTCCCCAAGTTTGTCGCTGCGCAGCGCACGCCCGATCAGGATGCGTTTCGGTAGGTCAGCAGGCATAGGCACAACAAGGGATCGTAAGGGCTCCCGGTGGCACCGGATGCCTCGCGGGGCCACCTTGGTCGAGACTGTGTTCGGTGGACCGGCTAGCGTGTCGGCAGAAGGTTTTGCGGGCAACACCGAGTTGCCCCTCGCGTCGGATCACAGGCGCGGCCGACCAGCGGCCCCCGGAATCGGGTGCACGGAAGGACGATGAGCGGTGTTTACGCAGGTCATGACCCCAACGGACCGGGTGAGGTAGGCGCGTGCACATCGTCATCATGGGCTGCGGACGCGTGGGCTCCGCCCTCGCCAGAACGCTTGAGAAACAAGGTCACTCGGTCGCGGTCATCGACCAGGACCCGACCGCGTTCCGCCGGCTCGGCGCGGGCTTCAACGGCCGCCGGGTCACCGGCGTCGGCTTCGACCAGGACACCCTGAAGGAAGCCGGCATCGAGGAGGCGGGCGCCTTCGCCGCCGTCTCCAGCGGTGACAACTCGAACATCATCGCGGCCCGGGTGGCCCGCGAGAACTTCGGCGTCGAGCACGTCGCGGCCCGCATCTACGACCCGCGCCGCGCCGAGGTCTACCAGCGCCTGGGCATCCCGACCGTCGCAACCGTCCGCTGGACCGCCGACCAGATGCTGCGCCGGCTGCTGCCCAGCGGCGCCGAGCCGCTCTGGCAGGACCCGTCGGGCTCGGTGCAGCTCGCCGAGGTCGCGTTCGCCCCGGCCTGGATCGGCCACCGGCTCTCCGAGCTGGAGGAGGCCGCCGGCGTCCGGGTGGCGTTCGTCACCCGGGTCGGCGAGGGCACGCTGCCCACCCCGCAGATGGTGGTCCAGGAGGGCGACCTGGTGCACGTGATGCTGCGCCGCAACGAACTGACCGCGGTCGAGGCGGCGTTCGCGAAGGCCCCCGAGGAGGCTGGTCACTGATGCGCGTCGCCATCGCCGGAGCCGGAGCCGTCGGCCGTTCCATCGCCGGGGAGCTCCTGGAGAACGGCCACGAGGTCCTGCTGATCGACAAGAACCCGAACTCCATCTCGGTGGAGCGCGTCCCGCTCGCCGAGTGGCTGCTCGCCGACGCCTGCGAGATCACCTCGCTGGACGAGGCCGCGCTGCAGCGCTGCCACGTGGTGATCGCCGCCACCGGCGACGACAAGGTCAACCTGGTGGTGTCGCTGCTCGCCAAGACCGAGTACGGCGTGCCGCGGGTGGTCGCCCGGGTGAACAACCCGAAGAACGAGTGGCTGTACAACGAGTCCTGGGGCGTGGACGTCGCGGTCTCCACCCCGCGCCTGATGTCGGCGCTGGTCGAGGAGGCGGTGAGCGTCGGCGACCTGGTCCGCCTGATGCGCTTCTCGCAGGGCAACGCCAACCTGGTCGAGCTGACCCTGGCCGCGGACACCGACCTGGTCGGCACCCGGGTCGGCGACGTCGCCTGGCCGGTGGACACCGCGCTGGTCACCATCATCCGCGAGGGACGGGTGCTGGTCCCCGGCGGCAGCGACACCCTGGAGGCCGGTGACGAGCTGCTGTTCGTCGCCGCCCAGGAGCGCGAGGAGGAGCTGGAGACGCTGCTGGCCGGCTGACCCGCCCCCGCACGGCGAAGGGCCCCGCGCACCGCGCGGGGCCCTTCGTCACGTCCGGGAGGTCACTTCTCCGGCGCCTGCTCGTCCTCGTCCAGCTCCGCCTTGATCGGCGGCGGCGCGGTCAGCAGGATCCGCCAGGTCACGTACATCGCCAGCAGCAGCGGCGGGATGCCGAGGGCGACCTTCAGCCAGCCCAGCAGGTTGATGTTGTGGGTGAAGTACAGCGGGAACAGGATCACCGGCTTCAGGCCCATGATCAGCACCCAGGCCCAGGTCGCCTTGGTGTAGGCGGCCAGCCGGCCGGGGTTCTGCTTGCGCCAGGTGAACATCTCGCCGGTGATCGGGCCGAGCATCAGGCCGATCATCGGCCAGCGCACCAGCGCCGAGACGGCGAGCCCCGCGCAGTAGAGGACGTTCCACAGCAGGCCGGGCAGGTAGAAGTCCTCGGCCTTGCCGGTCTTCATCGAGATCCAGGCGCCGATCGCCACCCCGAACACGCCGGAGAAGGCGTGCTGGATGGTCTCCCGGCGGACCAGCCGGACCACCACGAACACCGCGCACAGCGCCAGCGCCGACCAGGCGGCGGCCGGCACCTTGTGGGTGATGTTGAACGCGATGATGTACACCAGGCCCGGCAGCGTCATGTCGATCATGCCGCGCACGCCGCCGAACGCCTTGAGCACCGTCTCGGCGGCCTCCTTCGAGGCGTCCCGCTCCGGCTCGGCCGCCGACCCGGCCGGCTCGTGCACCCCGGGACCGGACCGGTCGTCGTCCTGCGGGCCCTGCGGGCCGTGCGCGCTCACCCTGATCGCCTCGTTGCTCACGCGGTCTCGCTCCCGTGTCCCACCGGACGCAGCTCGTAGCGGGGGTTGAAGAGCACGCGGCGCCCGCGTGCGTGGCTGATCCGGCCACTGGCGATCAGGCGGCGGCCCGGCTCGATGCCCACGATCGAGCGTCGGCCCAGCCACACCACGTCCAGCGCCTCGGTGCCGTCGAACAGTTCGGCCTCCAGCGCGGGGACCCCCGCGCGCGGGCGCAGCGTGACGGTGCGCAGCGTGCCCGCGACGGTGACGATCTCGCGGTCGCCGCAGGCGGCGATCGGGGTGCAGCCCGCCTCCGCGGTGTCCTGCCGCAGCTCCTCGGCCTCCAGCTCCTCGGAGGAGGAGGTCAACCGGCTCAGCATGCGGCGGAAACGGCCTTGCGGCTGGTCGCCGATGTTGTCACCACTCATGCCGGAAGGGTACCGGTTCGCCGGTGCCGGGCGGCAGGGCCGCGCGTGGGGTGGATCACGGCCGGGTCACGGCTCGAAGCGGTACCCCATGCCCGGTTCGGTGATGAAGTGCCGGGGGTGCGAGGGGTCCGGCTCCAGCTTGCGGCGCAGCTGCGCCAGGTAGACCCGCAGGTAGTTGGTCTCCTTGCGGTAGGCCGGGCCCCACACCTCCTGGAGCAGCTGGGTCTGGCTGACCAGCCGTCCGGAGTTGCGCACCAGCACCTCCAGCAGGTGCCACTCGGTGGGGGTGAGCCGGACGTCCGCGCCCTGCCGGTTGACCTTCTTGGCGGCCAGGTCGACGGTGAAGCCCTCGGCGGCGATCACCGGCTCGCCCTCGGCGGTGACCGGTTCGGCCCGGCGGACGGCGGCCCGCATCCGGGCCAGCAGCTCGTCCATGCCGAACGGCTTGGTGACGTAGTCGTCGGCGCCGGCGTCCAGCGCCTCGACCTTCTCGTCGGAGGCGTGCCGGGCGGACAGCACGATGATCGGCACCCGGGTCCAGCCGCGCAGGCCGCGGATCACCTCGACGCCGTCCATGTCGGGCAGGCCCAGGTCGAGCACGACCACGTCGGGGTGGCGGGCGGCGGCCAGCTCCAGGGCGCCCGCGCCGTCGTGCGCGGAGTCCACCTCGTACTTCCGGGCCTTGAGGTTGATCACCAGGGCGCGGACGATCTGCGGTTCGTCGTCCACCACGAGGACCCGGGTCATGCGGAACCGGCCTTTCGTTCGTCTCGTGCGTCTCGTGCGTCTCGTACGTCTCTTGCGCCGGCGGGGTGCGCCGGGGCGGGGTGTGCCGGGGCGGCGGGCAGCGAGACCACCATGGTCAGCCCGCCGCCGGGGGTGTCCTCGGCGGTGACGGTGCCGTCCATCGCCTCGGCGAAGCCGCGGGCCACCGCCAGGCCGAGGCCGACCCCGGCGCCGCGCGGGGCGTCGCCATGCCGCTGGAACGGGGCGAAGATCCGCTCCCGGGCCTCCTCGGGGACGCCGGGGCCGCGGTCGACCACCCGCAGTTCGACCCGTCCGGCGCGCTCCAGCAGATCCGCCTTCACCAGGACGGGTGACCCGGGCGGCCCGTGCTTGACGGCGTTCTCCACCAGGTTGGCCAGCACCCGCTCCAGCAGCCCGGCGTCGGCCCGCACCATCGGCAGCGACTCCGCCACGTCGAGGCGCACGCTGCCGGGCGGGACGCCGCCGAGCACGAACGGCACCACCTCGTCCAGGTCGGTGGGCTGCAGCAGTGGGGTGACCGTGCCGGTCTGCAGCCGGCTCATGTCCAGCAGGTTGTTGATCAGGTGGTCGAGCCGGTCCGCGCCGGACTCGATCCCGGCCAGCAGTTCGGCCTCGTCCTCCGGGTCCCACTCGACGTCCTCGGCGCGCAGCGAGGACACCGCGGCCTTGATCCCGGCCAGCGGGGTGCGCAGGTCGTGCGAGACGGCGGCCAGCAGCGCGGTGCGGATCCGGTTGCCCTCCGCCTCCCGGCGGGCCGCGGCCGCCTCCCCCGCCAGCCGGCGGCGCTCCAGCAGCACGGCGGCCTGGTTGGCGAACGCGCCGAGCATCCGCCGGTCCCCGGCGGGCAGCACCCGGCCGCGCAGCACCAGCGCCAGGCGCTCGCCGACCGGAACGTCCACGTCGGCCCGCTCCGGCCCGGCGGGCGGACGCGGCCCGACCGAGGCCGCGGCCTGCCAGCCGCCGTGCGGGTCCGTACGCTCCAGCAGCGCCACCGCCTCCTGCTGGAAGGTCTCCCGGACCTGCTCCAGCAGCGCCGTCAGCACCCCCTCGCCGGTCGGCGCGCCGCGCAGCACGGTGCCCGCCAGCGCGGAGAGCGTCTGCGCCTCGGCCTGGGCGCGGGCCGCGACGTGGCTGCGCCGGGCCGCCAGGTCTACCACGGTGGCCACCGCGATGCCGACCGCCGCGAAGATCGCCACCGCGGCGATGTTCTCCGGCTGGGCGATGGTGAAGGTGTGCACGGGGGGCGCGAAGTAGTAGTTGAGCGCCGAGGAGGAGACCAGCGCGGAGGCGATCGCCGGGTACAGCCCGCCGACCAGCGCCGCGCACACCGTCAGCGACAGGAACAGCAGCATGTCGGTGGACAGCCCCGGCCCGTGCAGCCCGGTCAGTGCCAGCGCCAGCAGCGGCGGCCCGACCACCCCGATCACCCAGCCCGCGACCGTCCGGGTCCGGCCCAGGTCGGTCACCTTGCGGATCGGGATCCGGCCCCGGCCGCGCGCCGCGTGCTCGTGGTTGACCATGTGGACGTCGATGTCCCCGGAGTCCCGGGTCACCGTGTAGCCGACGCCCGGCCCGTACACGTACTGCCAGACCTTGCGGCGGCTGGTGCCGATCACGATCTGGGTGGCGTTGACGCCGCGCGCGAAGTCCAGCAGCCCGGCCGCCGGGTCGTCGCCGAGCACCGGGTGGAAGCTGCCACCGAGGCTCTCCACCAGGGCGCGCTGCTCGATCAGCGCCTGCGGGGAGGAGCCGGACAGGCCGTCGGAGCGCGAGATGTGCACCGCCAGCAGTTCGCCCGCGCTGTTGCGGGCCGCGATCCGGGCCGCCCGGCGGATCAGCGTGGCGCCCTCCGGGCCGCCGGTCAGGCCGACCACGATCCGCTCCCGGGCCTGCCAGGTGCCCTGGATGCCCTGCTCGGCCCGGTAGCGCTGCAGGTACTCGTCGACCCGGTCGGCCGTCCACAGCAGCGCCAGTTCGCGCAGCGCCGTCAGGTTGCCGGGCCGGAAGTAGTGCGCGAGCGCCGCGTCCACCTTGTCCGGCGCGTACACGTTGCCGTGCGCGAGGCGGCGGCGCAGCGCCTGCGGGGACATGTCGACCAGCTCGATCTGGTCGGCCCGGCGCACCACCTCGTCCGGCACGGTCTCCCGCTGCCGGACGCCGGTGATGCCCTCGACCACGTCCCCCAGCGACTCCAGGTGCTGGACGTTGACGGTGGAGATGACGTCGATCCCGGCCGCCAGCAGTTCCTCCACGTCCTGCCAGCGCTTGGCGTTGCGCGAGCCGGGCACGTTGGTGTGGGCCAGCTCGTCGACCAACGCGAGCGCCGGGTCTCGCGCCAGCACCGCGTCCAGGTCCAGCTCGGTGAACTCGGCGCCCCGGTGGGTCATCGTCCGGCGCGGGACGGTCTCCAGGCCCGCCAGCAGCTCGGCGGTGCGGGCCCGGCCGTGGGTCTCCACGAAGCCGACCACCACCTCGGCGCCCCGCTCGGCCCGGCGGTGCGCCTCGGCCAGCATCGCGTGGGTCTTGCCGACGCCCGGGGCCGCCCCGAGGTAGATCCGCAACCTGCCACGGGCCGTGTGCACCATGGCTCCGAGACTACGGGCAGAAATCGCACCATCCGCTGATCGGACCGCTCCCCGGCGGAGAATTGTCACTTTCTTGACGCCCCCGGCGGCCCGTGCACCAGAATGCCGGGGAACCGAACGATTCGAGGGGGAACCACCATGCGCGGACTCGTACTCGGCGGCGGCGGACTCGCCGGAATCTCCTGGGAGACCGGCCTGCTGCACGGCCTCGCCGAATCCGGGATCGACGTCCCCGGCACCGCCGACCACGTCCTCGGCACCTCCGCCGGGTCCACCGTCGCCGGACAGCTCGCCTCCGGCCTCCCGCTCGCCGAGCTCTACCGCCGGCAGACCGACCCGGAGCTGCAGAACCCCGAGATCACCCCGCCCGCCGAAGCCCTCGGCGCCCTCTTCGAAACCCTCGGCCGGCTGATCACCGAGATCGACGACCCCACCGAACTGCGCCGCCGGGTCGGCGCGCTCGCCCTCGCCGCCGACACCGTCCCCGCCGCCGACCGGCTCGCCGTCATCGCCGGACGCCTCCCGCGCCACGACTGGCCCGCCTGGCCGCTCACCGTCACCGCCGTCGACGCCGAGACCGGCGAACCCCGCACCTTCGACCGCCGCAGCGGCGTCCCGCTGGTCGACGCGGTCGCCGCCAGCTGCGCCGTCCCCGGCATCTGGCCCACCGTCGAGATCGACGGCCGCCGCTACATGGACGGCGGCGTCCGCAGCTCCAACAACGCCGACCTGATGACCGGGCAGCAGGCCGTCCTGGTGCTGGCTCCGATGACCGACCCGTTCCTCGCCCCCGAACTGGCCCTCCTCGAAACCACCGGCAAGGTGCTCGCCGTCACCCCCGACGAGGACTCGCTCGCCGCGGCCGGCCCCAACCCGCTCGACAACGCCGTCCGCACCCCCTCCGCCGAGGCCGGCCGGGCCCAGGGGCACCGGATCGCCGAGCAGGTCCGCGCGCTCTGGACCGCCTGAGCTCCTGACCGCCTGAGCTCCTGACGGTCTGAGCTCCTGACGGTCTGCCCCTCGGACGCTCCGAGGACCGGACGCCCCGAGAGCCGGAGAACCGGGCCGGGAACGACGACGGCCCGGGCGAGCCCACACGGTCGCCCGGACCCGCCCGCCGACTACTCGACGATCTTGCCGTCCCGCAACTCCAGGACCCGGTCGGCGAGCTCCATCAGCTGCGGGTCGTGCGTCGCCACCAGGGCCGTCACGCCCTCGCTGCGCACCACCGCCCGCAGCAGCTGCATGATCGCCAGCCCGGTGTCCGAGTCCAGCTGGCCGGTCGGCTCGTCCGCGATCAGCAGCGCCGGCTCGTTCGCCAGCGCCCGCGCCACCGCCACCCGCTGCTGCTGACCGCCCGACATCTCGGTCGGCCGCTGCTCCGCGTGCTCCGACAGGCCCACCATCGCCAGCAGCGTCCGGATCCGCTCCTCGCGCTCCTTCACCGCCACCTTGCGCAGCCGCATCGGCACCCCGACGTTCTCCGCCGCCGTCAGCACCGAGATCAGACCGAACGACTGGAACACGAAACCGATCCGGTCCCGCCGCAGCTCCAGCCGGCCCGCCTCGTCCAGGCCCGCCAGGTCCGTCCCGGCGATGCTGATCTTCCCGGAGGACGGCGTGTCCAGCCCGCCCACCAGGTTCAGCAGCGTCGTCTTGCCCGAACCCGACCGGCCGCGCAGCGCCGTCAACTCGCCCGCCCGCGCGGTGAACGACACCCCGCGCACCGCGTGCACCGCCCGATCGCCCTCGCCGAACGTCCGGTGCACGTCCTCCACGACCACCATCGCGCCGTCGCTCACCCCTGCACCTCTTCCTCGGCCCGCCACACCCCGATGTGGTCCTCTTCCAACGCCAGCCGCACCCGACGGCTGAGCTGCAGCGCCTCCGTGAAGTCCGGCGGCAGTTGCAACCGGCCCACCCGGTCCAGCACCGCGTACTCCACGCCCGGCTCGCCCCGCTCGGGACGCAGCACCTCCGTGGAGGTCCGCCCGTTGCGGATCCGCACGGTCCGGCGCACTTCCTGCGCCACCATAAGGTCATGGGTGACGATCAGCACCGTCACCCCCAGCTCCTCGTTCACCGAACGCAGCGCCGCGAAGATCTCCTCGCTGGTCGCGCTGTCCAGCTCGCCCGTCGGCTCGTCCGCCAGCAGCAGCGCCGGGGAGTTCGCGTTCGCCACCGCGATCGCCACCCGCTGCTGCTCACCGCCCGACATCTCGTCCGGCCGCCGGCCCGCCAGGTGCCCGATCCCCAGCAGCTCCAGCAGCTCCCCCGCCTGCCGCCGCCGGTCCCGCCGCGGCACGCTCGCGTACCCCATCGGCAGCATCACGTTCTCCACCGCCGTCAGGTACGGCAGCAGGTTGCGGGCCGTCTGCTGCCAGACGAAGCCGACCGTGCGGCGCCGGAAGTCCAGCCGCTCGCGCTTGCCCATCGCCAGCAGGTCGTGCCCCGCCACCCGGGCGCTGCCCGCCGTCGGCACGTCCAGCCCCGCGAGGATCCCCAGCAGCGTCGACTTGCCCGAACCCGAGGCGCCGACCAGCGCGATCAGCTCGCCCTCCTCGACCAGCAGGTCCAACCCCTGCAGGGCCTGCACCTCGACGCCCTCGGTCCGGTGGATGCGCACCAGGTTCTCGCACACCACCATGCCCTCCGCGGGAGGCGGTCCGCCCGCGGCCGCGCGCCTGCGCAACTCCTCGAAATCCGGCCCGGCCCCCACGCCCACGGTCTCGACCCCCACGCCATTCCCCTCCGGTCCGAACCGCACGGCTCGCCACGACCTGTCCCACCGGGACGCCACCGGACCGGTCGGCCGGGGCAGTCCCCTGTTCTGCCCCGGCCGGCCGGCCCGATGTTCCCCCGACGACCGGCGCCCTCACGGCGACGGTCTCAACACTCCAACGCGGCCCGGAGCAGACGGGTTGCATCGGATTCCGAACTTTTTCGAGCCGACCGCGCACCCGGCCGTCCCACCCGCCCCGCGGCTCCGCCCCGCCTTCTCGACCTGACTACGGTTCCGGTTCCGGCCGCGGGTCCGACTACGGCTACGGCCACGGCTCCGACTACGGCCACGACTACGGCTACGGCTACGGGGACTTCGACGGCGCCCCCGAGGCACCCGGTGACCCCGTCGTTCCGGGCGCCCCCAGCCCCTGGAACTCCGCCGCCGCGACCCGGAACGGGTACGACGCCCCGGACTCCGGCGTCACCCCGATCCCGCTCCGGTGCACCGCCATCACCGCCACCATCGACCCGCTGACGTGCACCGCGACCTCCTCGGCCGCCGTCGAGGACTGCCGCAGCCCCAGCGCCACCACCCCCGCGGCCCGCTCCCCCACCGTCCACCCCTCCGCCCGGCAGTCCTCGCCCGACAGCATCCGGTCCCCCACCGACCGGGCCACCGCCGACGTCGAGAACTCCAGCACGTACTGGTACGCCGTCGTCCCCGCCTCCCCGCCGTCCGTGTAGGTCTCCCCCCACACCCGCTCCGCCCCCGCAGTCGCCACCAGCCCCGGCACGCACCCGTCCGCGAACGCCCCCTCCAGCCCCGGGCCCGACGCCGTACCCGACGCCCCGGACGGCGATCCGGCCCGCCCGCCGCCGGCCTGCCCACCGTCGACCTGCCCACCGTCGACCGGGTGCGCACCGGCACCCGCACTGCCCGACGCACCGGGCGTGACCGAAACCAGCACCGACGCCGACGCCGACGCCGACGCGGATGCGCCGCCCGACGGCACCGGCGACCACGGGCCGTACCAGCCCGTCACCTTCGGCAGCCGCGCCGCCTCCAACACCAGCGCCCGCACCTCCGGTTCCGCCGACTCCAGCGCCGACAGCACCCACCCCGAAGCCGTCGGCAACGGCGGGAGCGAAGGCGACGGAGCGAACGTCAACGTGATCGACGCCTTCGGCAGCGGCAGCGCCGACCGCTCCACCGGCACCCCCGCCACCCCGTGCGCGGACCGCGGCGGCAGCACCGACGTCACCGTCCACAACGCCGTGACGCCCAGCACCCCGGCCCCGGCCACCGCACCAGCCCGACGCCGCTGCCGACGCCGCGCCCCGCGCCGGACCACCTCCGCGCTCTCCGGCGCCGGCACCTTCAGTGCCACGTCGCGCCGCAGCCCGTCGAACATCGCCTCCAGACGGACAGCACCGATCGCCGGACGGTCCTCCGCCTCGTCCACCTCCGGGAGTTCGGACCTAGACATGCGAACCGCAGTCCTCAGCCACCCGCACCCGGTCCCCCGTCAACTCCACAGCCTCCGGCCCCCCTTCCGCACCGCCGCCCCCCGTCGTCCGCTGCTCCCGCACGCCCTCCCGCACATCCTGCCGCTCAGCCGCGGCAGCCGCCCGAACCGGCCGCATCGGGGCGACCACCGGCTCCTCGACGACCGCCGCCGGCTCTTCCCCCAACAGCACCGCCAACGCCTGCCTCCCCCGGTGCAAGCGCGCTTTCACCGTCCCCACCGGCACCCCTTCGTCCGCGGCGATCTCCGCCACCGAACGCCCTCCCATGTGGTGCCACACCAACGCCGACCGCTGCGCCTCCGGCAACTTCCGCAGCGCCTCCACCAACGCCACCGTCTCCGGCCCCGGCCCCGGCCCCGGAACCGGGGACTGCTGCCCGTCCCCGTGCCGGATCCAGCTCTGCAACGCCGTCCGCGCCCGCCGCCACCGACTGATCGCGATCCGCTGCCCCGTCAACCGGACCCAGGCCACCGGATTCTCGTGCGACACCAGCCGCCCCCAGTGGTTCCACGCCCGCACGAACGCCTCCTGGGCGGCATCCTGCGCCTCGCCCAGATCGCCCGTCAGCGCGTACAGGTGCGCGACCAGTTGCCCGTACGCAGCCTCGTAGAACACCCGAAAGTCGCCGTCGCCCCGACCGGCTCTACCGCCGACCCCCTCGCCCTGCTCCACGACCATGACGCCACAGTGTGCCGTGCACCGCCCCACCCGGCAACACACACCCCCTCGTCTGCCCTTTCGGTCCCGCTCCCCTACTTCCCCGTTCCTTGTTCCTTCCGGTCCCGGAAATGCAGAAAGGGCCCCAGCCTGACGGCTGGAGCCCTTTCATGAATGATTGTTCGGCGGCGTCCTACTCTCCCACAGGGTCCCCCCTGCA